>JBKPSE010000321.1:0-13116 GCA_046765855.1 Acidobacteriota bacterium
CGATGCTCCAGAGCCGCTGCGTTCCGTCGGCCTCGACACGGATCACCGACATCCTCGTGCCATCGAGCATGAGCGTCGGCGAATACTCACTTTCGGGCGTCTGCGTCACGCGCGAGATCTCGCGCGCCGCGATGTCATACCTGTAGATGTCCGTCTGAACCGGCGCCGCCTCACGCAGTCCGGGCGACGGCCCGCGTACCGATGTGAACAGGATTCCGCGCCCGTCCAACGTGAACGACGGCTGATTGTCGTAACCGGGCGAGTTGCTGATATCGATCGCCTCGCCGATTTCGATCGCCAGGCCCGACGCTTTCAGCGGCGCGAGATAGATCTCGGTGTCGGGCGGGGCCGGCGCGGCCTGGGGCGGCGGTCGTGCGGGTGTCTGCTGCGTGGGGCCCTCGAACTCGAGAAAGACCTCGTGCTCGGTCGGCAGCACGGCGCCCGGCATGTCACCCAGTTGCCAGAGGATTTCCTGCACCGACACGGGCTGCAACGCCCGGCGGATCTTGTCTTCGTTCAGGCTGTTGATGATCTTGTCGAGATCGAGATCGAGCACGGTGACGCTATTGCCGCTGCTCGCCGGCGCATTCGTGCGCAGCAGCGGCGCATCTTCGAGCTGCACCCTGAAGTGCACGGCCATCTTTTTGATCGCGGCCTTGAACGCGCGCTCTTCCGGCGAGTCGGTCTCGAACAGGGTCATCTGCGGATCTGGATCGGGATCGATGCGGCCGTCCGGCAGCTTCACGATCAGCAGGCGATCGCCATTGTCGTGCGGCCTGAACGCGAACGACATGCGCGGTTCCTCGACCACGCCGTCGATGCTGATTTGGCTCGACACGCCGAGACCGAAGGTCGGCGGAAGCGGTACTTTCAGCTCGGTCACGTCGCGGAATTCCGCAATCGTGGTCCGCATCGCGCCGTCGTTGGTCTTCTCGAACTTGCTCGACACCAGCGTCAACCGGCGCGCGCCGAAGAACTCGGAAACGGTGCCCTCATCGGGGGGCGGCAATTCCTGCTCGAGAGGTCGCGGAGGCGACTGCGCAGGGAACAGGCCATCGAACGCGCGCAGGCCGCCCTGGTAGACGCGCGTCGTCATCACAGCTCGCCCATGGCCGTCGGGCCAGACGTGGAGCACGAGGTCGGTGTCGACGCACGCGCTCGAAGCCAGCGTGCAACAGACGAGCGCCAGCCGGAGACGCCGCATCGGCGGAGTATAGTCCTTCACGATGCGCCCGGCTCTCGTTCCCGCCGCGATCGTGGCCGGCACCGGCCTGTCGTATGCGGCAGCGTTCGTGATCGGCGTACCGCTGCTGGTTCCGTTTCTCAACGTCGCCCCGGCGTTTCCGTTCATGATCGACGCGCTGCGCCGCGGCCGGGTCGGTGAAGCGGTGTGGCGGATGTTGGTCTGGGCCGCCGCGCTGGCCGTGTGTGCGACGCTCGTGTCCTACTTCGCCACCGCCGATGCCGGCCGGCTCTTCCTCCGCGGCGAGAGCTACCGCCAGGAGATGTTCGAGTTCATCAAGACCGGAGTCGGCCGTGAAGGAGACGTGCGGGCCTTCCTGCCTCAGCATGCGGCGCACGCCGGCGCGTTTTCGCTGCTCGCGATCGTCAGCGGCGCCGCGTTGGCGATGCCGCTTGGCGCGCTGCTGATGAACTACATGGCCTACTACGTGGGTGCGCTCGGAGCCGCCAGCGCACATCCGTGGCAGGCCATGGCCCTGGCCTGGGTGCCGTGGGCACTGATTCGCGTCGCCTCCTTCGTCGTCGTCGGCGTGGTGCTGTCCGGCCCCGTTCTCGCGCGTCTTTTCCGATTCGAGTATCGCCTCGCCGATCAGCGGCGCTGGCTGGTCGCGGCGCTGGTCGGCCTGGCCATCGACGTGGTGCTGAAATGGACGTGCGCGCCGATCTGGCGTGAGCTGATTCGGAACGCTGCCGGCTGGCAATAATAAGGATAATGAGGAGGTCTATGCTCACCCTGCTGTTCGTCCTCAGCGCGGCGCTCGGGCCATCCGCTGACCAGGCCGTCGAGCGTCAACATGTCCTGTCAATCACCGCCCCGGATATCGACGGCGGCATCCTCTCGGAAATCACCTGGGACAATGGTGCGCTGCTGCTCCAGGGTGTCATTGCCAGCCCTGACGGTTCCCTGTCGGGGCGCTACGTCATCATTCCTGCGAACGGGACGACGCTCGCGAAGCTGAAAGAACAGACCGCGCCGTCAGCGGCGTACTGGGAAAAGAAATCACGCCGCACCAGCCCCACCGGCATGGGCTCGATCACGGCGGCCAGCGAGAGCAAGATGCCGATGTACGGCGTCGCCAGCCTCGAGCAGCGGATGAACGACGCCGCCGACATGGGCGGCATGCGCAAGAAGACGATGATCCGGCTTGGCAGCCTCGTCCTGCACGAGCGCGAGGACGGGCGTGAGCCGTACGACGGGGCGGTCTGGTCCTGGTCGCCGGCCGAACTCAATCGCATCGCCTACATCGACGGCAAAGGCGACCTCTGGGTCGCGGACGCGGACGGCCGGCGGGCGCAGCGTCTCCTCAAAGGGGACTTCACGCTGCCGGCATGGTCCGACGATGGCAAGGCCATCGCCGTGGCGGAGCGCAAAGACGGCGGCCGCAAGTGGGACATCAGCGTCGTGCTGCTGCCCGAGTCTCTGCGCACCCCGCGCTGAAGTAGCAACTGCGAACTGTGAACTGCGAACTGCAATCTGCGAACTGCGAACTGCCGACTGTGAACTGCAAACTGCCAACTGTGAACTGCCCTGCTAACTGCTAACTGCCGACTGCCAACTGATCATGTCCTCCGACGCTCCTAAAAGTGCATACGAACTGGCGATGGAACGGCTCCGCAAGAAAGACGCGGAAACGGGCGCCGTCGAGCAGAAGCTGACCGACGCGCAGAAAGCGGCCATCGCCGAGGCGCGATCCATCTATGAGGCGCGCGTGGCCGAACGGCAGATCCTTCATCGCGAGCGGGTCCTGCGAACGATGGATCCCGGCGAGCTGGCGACGATCGAACAAGAGTACCGCCGCGACCTGGATCGGTTCGCGACCGACCGGGACTCGAAGATTCGAAAAATCCGCCAGGAGACCGAGGCGAAGTGAAACTCCGCGCTTCCGTGGCGGCGGCGCTCGTGCTCTGGACCGGCGCGAGTGCCATGCAGGACGATACGCTCGCGCGCATCCGCCGCGAGGGCTTCGAGCGTTCGCAGGTGCAGTCGATGTTTGCGACGCTGACCGATCAATTCGGTCCGCGCCTCGCCGGCACACCGGCGTACCGGCAGTCGGCCGAATGGGCGCGCGATCGCCTGCGTGAGTTCGGTCTCGCGGACGCGCGGCTCGAGCCGTGGAAGTTCGGCCGCGGCTGGATGCTCGACAAGCTGGTCATCGAGATGGTCGAGCCGCGCTACATGCCGCTCATCGGCTACGCGGAAGCGTGGTCTGCGCCGATGAAAGAGGAAATCGTCGCGACGCCGGTCATCACCGGCGGCAAGTCGGTCGCCGAGGTGACGGCGATGAAGGATCGGCTGGCCGGCGCGATTGTGATGACGGCGCCGGACGCGGAGTTCATCAAAGAGGATCGGCCGCAGCCGACCACGTCCGAAACCCCTGTGCGCATCGGGCAGCCGCCGCCGGTGCGACCGCGCGGCAATCCAGCGGAGACACGCGCCATTGGCGACGCGATCCTCGCCGCCGGGCCCGCCGTCACGATTCGCACCAGTGAAGGAGAGCACGGCACCGTCTTCGTCCTCGGCAGCGACCGTGGCGAGCGCGCGCTGCCCTCGATCGTGCTGGCCGGCGAACACTACAACATGATCGCGCGCATGCTGAGACGCGGCATTGCGGTGAAGCTGCGCGTCAATCTCCAGGCGCACTACCTCACCGACGATCTCAACAGCTACAACGTCGTTGCCGAACTTCCCGGTGGCGATCCTCGGCTGGCGCCGGAGGTCGTGATGATCGGCGCGCACCTCGATTCGTGGCATACCGGCACGGGCGCGTCGGACAACGCGGACGGCGCCGCGGTGGTCATGGAAACGATGCGGATCCTGAAAGCGATCGGCGCGCAGCCGAAGCGCACCATCCGCGTCGCCCTCTGGGGCGCCGAGGAAGAAGGACTGCTCGGTTCGAAGGCGTATGTCGCGCAGCACCTTGCCGGCGAGGCCAATAAAGAGGCGCGCGAGAAGATGTTCGCGTATTTCAACATCGATCCGGCGAGCGGCCCGATCTACGGCTGGTACATGCAGGACAGCGAGCCGGCAAAAGCGCTCTTCGATGCGTGGCTGGCGCCGCTCAAGGATCTGGGCGCGCGCAAGAACGTGATTGCCGGGATCGGCAACACCGATCATCTCAGCTTTCGCGCCGTGGGGATCCCCGGCTTCAATCCGATACAGGAATACAAGGATTACGACGTCCGCATGCACCACACCAACGTGGATCTCTACGAACGCGTGCGCGAGCAGGACCTGAAGCAGAATGCGGTCGTGATGGCGTGGTTCGCCTGGCAGGCTGCAAACACCGCCGAGCGCATTCCCCGCCCGGAACCAGCGCCGAGTGGCCGCTAGTTCCGATGGCCGCGGACTGAGTCGTTTCCGCCGCCCCGACGCGATGGTGGCGGCGGGCATCCTCGCGAGCCGTCTCGCCGGGCTCGTGCGGACGATGGTGTTCTCGTACTACTTCGGCCTGCGCTCCGACGCCGCAGATGCGTTCAATGCTGCGGTCCGCATTCCCAACCTGTTGCAGAATCTGTTCGGCGAAGGCGCGCTCTCCGGGTCGTTCATTCCGGTGCACACGGCGCTGCGCGCGCAGGCGCGCGATGCCGAAGCGGCGCAAGTGGCGCGCACGGTGCTGGCGCTGCTGACCACTCTGGTCGCCGTGCTGGTGCTCACGGGGGTCCTCGCGGCGCCCTTCCTGGTCAACGCCATCGCGCCGGGTTTCACCGGCCTCCGCCGGGAGCTCGCGATCAGGCTGGTGCGGATCCTCTTCCCCGCGGCCGGGATGCTGGTGATCGCGGCGTGGTGCCTCGGCGTGCTCAACAGCCACGGCCGCTTCCTGCTGTCGTACGCGTCCGGAGTGGCCTGGAACGCGGCGATGATCGGCGCCCTGGTGCTGTTCGGGCCGGGCAGTTCGCTGGAGCATCTCGCCGTGATGCTGGCCTGGGGATCCGTTGTCGGCAGCATCCTCCAGTTCGCCGTCCAGGCGCCGATCGCCTTTGCGCTCACCCGCGGCGGCGGTGCTATCGCGCTCACCGATCCGGTGCGGCGAATGGTGCGGGACTTCTTCCCCGTTGTCATCAGCCGCGGCGCAGTGCAGATATCCGCGTTCATCGATGCGTTCATCGCCAGCTATCTGCCGGTCGGCGCAGTCACCGGACTCACGAACGCGCAGTTGATCTACACGCTGCCGGTGAGCCTGTTCGGCATTTCAGTCTCGGCTGCGGAACTGCCCGCACTCTCGATGAACGCGGCGCGGGCGGAGACCGACGAGTTGCGCAGCCGCATGAACGCCGCGGTGGCGAGGCTCTCGTTCTTCGTCATTCCCTCGGCCGTCGCCTTCGCGGTACTCGGTGACGTGATCGCCGGCGCGCTGCTGCAGCGCGGCCGCTTCGGACCGCAGGACTCCCTCGTCGTCTGGGGCATCCTGGCAGGCTCGGCGGTGGGGCTCGTCGCGTCGACACAGTCGCGTTTGTATTCCGTCGCGCATTACGCGCTCGGCGATACGCGCACGCCGCTGCGGTTCGCGCTGGTCCGGCTCGCGTTCGTGACCGGGCTCGGGTACGTGTGCGCGCTGGTGCTTCCGGGATGGCTTGGCATCTCCCGCATCTGGGGAGCGGCGGGGCTGACCGCCTCCGCCGGCGTCGCCGGCTGGATCGAATTCGCGCTGCTGCGTGCGAGTCTGAACCGCCGCGTCGGCGCGACTGCGGCTCGCGCCTCCTACCTGGTTCGACTCTGGGCCGCAGCGCTGATCGCCGCTGCGCTCGCGTTTGCGGTGAAACGCATCGTGCCCGCGATGGACCCGATTCTGCGCGGCGCGATCGTACTGCCGTCGTACGGTTTGGCCTTCCTCGGCTGCGCCGCGCTCGCCGGAATACCGATACCGGCCTGGCGCCGCCGCGTCACGAAATAGACGCGCGAGGAGCGTTGTTCCAACGGTGCCGCCGCGCGCGCGCCACCGTATCCAGCACCAGTTCCTGCGTCAGCGGCTTGTGCAGCAGCGTGAAGATGCCGGCGCCCTCCACTTGGTGCAGACGCAGCGGGTCGTTGAGGCCGGTCATCACGATGATCACCGGCGGCCGCGGCTGCGTGCGAATCGCGCTGCAGAGCGTGAGGCCGTCGGGCGGAGGAATCACGAGGTCGAGCAGCACGATGTCGACGTCCTGCGCGCGGAGGATTTCGAGCGCCTGCCTCCCCGACGTCGCGGTGAGCACCTCGTAGCCCTCATCCTCGAGCCACATCTCGATCAGCGACACCAACGAATCCGCGTCGTCGACGACGAGCACGCGAGTGGCCGGAGCCTGTGTGCGGATGGCGTTGACGGCCGTCAGGTGCAGCATCCACACGCGATTACATTTCTCGCACTGGTAGAAGGCGCGGGCGTCTTCGTGTCCGGCGGGAATCGCGGTGGTGCCGCAGCGTGCGCAGCGAATGTCCATAACACGACGGCTCCGGTGCATCCGTGCAGTGAGTTGCTACGGAAGGGAGCGGTGAGGGCTGGGGTACCGCGTTCGACAGCAAGAACGAGTCCGCTTTCCATTACACTGTCGTGATTCAAGGAGAACATCGCATGCGCGTGACACGGCGGACGTTCGTGCAGGCGTCGGCAACGGCCGGCGCGGCAATCATCGGCAGCCAATCGATTGAGGGCCAGGGGCGCGGCACCGCGGGGAACAACGTTCCCGCGTCAATCCTCGCCCTCAAGCCGCTCCCCAATCCCGCCGCGCCGATTTCCGACGACGAACGCCGCGCCCGCCTCGCGAAAGCGCAGCGGCTGATGACCGAGCATGGCATGGGCGCGATCGTGATGGAGAGCGGCACGAGCATGTCGTACTTCGTCAACGTCCGGTGGGGCCTGAGCGAGCGGCCGTTCCTGCTGGTCATTCCCGTGAAGGGAGAGCCCGCCTACATCTCGCCGGCGTTCGAGGAACAGCGCGCGCGTGAAGTCATCCGCTTCAGCAACGACGTGCGCGTCTGGCAGGAAGACGAAGATGCGATGGCCCTGGTCGCGGGCGTGCTCAAGGATCGGGCCGTCGCCACTTCCACCATCGGAATCGAAGAGCGCGTCCGCTTCTTCATCGCCGACGGTCTCGCCAAGGCGTCGCCGGCGTCGAAGATCGTGCTCGCCACGCCGGTGACCGCCGGCTGCCGGATGATCAAGTCGCCGGCCGAGATCGCCAACATGCAATACGCCAATGACGTCACCATCGCGGCGTTCAAGGCCGGTCTCGCGACTTTGCGCGAAGGCATGACCCAGGGGGAGCTCGCGACCAACATCACCACGGCCTACCGGCAGATGGGGGCGAACGGCGCGATCGCCGTATCGTTCGGCAAGTACACGGCGTTTCCGCACGGCAGCATCGAGCCGCAGCGCTTGAAAGAAGGAGACGTGGTGCAGATTGACGACGGCGTGAGCTGGAACGGCTATCAGTCGGACATCACGCGCACGACCGTCTTTGGTAAGCCGACGCCGCGGCAGATCGAGGTATGGAACCTCGAGAAGAAGGCGCAGGCGGCGGCATTCGCGGCGGCGCAAGTCGGCGCGACGTGCGAGTCGGTCGACGCGGCCGCGCGCAAGGTCATCACCGACGCCGGCTTCGGTCCGGGCTACAAGGTTCCCGGTCTGCCGCACCGCACCGGCCACGGCATCGGCATGGACGGACACGAGTGGACCAACTTCGTGAAGGGCAACAAGACGAAGCTCGAGCCGGGCATGTGCTTCAGCGACGAGCCGATGATCGCGATCTACGGAGAGTTCGGCATTCGCCTCGAGGACTGCCTCTACATCACTGCGAACGGCCCGAAGTTCTTCACCCAGCCCAGCGTCGCCATCGACCAGCCGTTCGCATGAGCGTGTTTCGCGCGTTCGCTCCGATCGCGGCGGCCGCGATCTGCCTGCTCGCCGGATGCACGTCGCTTCCCTTCGCGCGTCCGCAGCCGATCCGCGCGCTCGTGCTCAACATGCACGCCGGCAAGGACGCGGCGGGCCAGGCGAACCTCGAGGCGATCGCGGCGCTGGTGAAATCGACTGGCGCCGATGTCGTACTGCTGCAGGAAGTCGATCGCGGGACGACGCGGTCCGGGCGAGTCGATCAGGTGGAGCGGCTCGGCGCGCTCACCGGCTACTCGACGGCGTTCGCGCCGAGTCTTCTCAACTATCAGGGCGGACAATACGGAATTGCCGCGCTCACGCGCGGTTTCATCGGCTATCGCGCGACCACCCCGCTGGCGGTGACGCCGCCGCAGACGCGGGCCGAAGGCTCGCACGAGCCGCGAGTGGCGCTGCTCGCGTTCGCGGAGGTGCGCGGCAGGACCTGGACGCTGATCAACACGCACCTCGACCCGGCCGAGGGTCCGTGGCGGGCGCAGGAAGTGCAGCAGGTCGCCGATCTCGCCCGCGATCAGCAGGCGAGCGGCCGGGCGATGATCGTCGGCGGTGATTTCAACTCCACGCCCGACAATCCGGTGCTCGCACCGCTCAAGGCGGCCGGACTGCGCGACGCGTGGGCCGAGTGCGGCAGCGGCGACGGCTTTACCTATCCCGCCGAGCAGCCAATCAAGCGAATCGACTACCTGTTCCTCTTCGGCAATCTGCGCTGCACGTCGGCGACGGTGATCGAGACCAGGATTTCGGACCACCGCCCGCTGCTGGTGACGTTCATGGACCCGTCCCGTTCATCACCGCCCGCTCTTTCCCTGCCCTAAAGTCGAGATCTGTCTGGACATCAAATCATCGCCAGGAGCGACGTACAATTTAGTATTGTATCGATATGAAATTCGTCATTTGCGCAAGCGTGGCGCTGCTGGCGCTGAACTGCGGCGGCGCGGCGCCTGCGGCAGCACGCTCGGCGGCGGCGCAGCCGCTGCCGCCCTTCTTCGAGAATCGCGGCGCTCGGCTGGCCTTCACGCTCGACGTGCCTGTCGGTAAGGGCCGCTTTCCTGCCGTCGTCGCGGGCCATGGCTCCGGCCGCATGACGCGCGAACAACTGCGTTGGCTGTCGTCGCGGTTCCTGGAGATGGGATTCGCGGTGTTGCGGTTCGACAAGCGAGGCGTCGGCGAGTCCACCGGCACGTTCGTGTTCGTCGGGACACGCGACAGCGCGGACGTGTTTCCGCTCCTCGCCAGCGACGTCGCGGCCGCGGTCCGCTTCCTGCGCACCCGTCCCGAGATCGACGGGAAGAAGATCGGCCTGGTGGGAAACAGTCAGGCCGGCTGGATCCTTCCTTTGGCGGCGCGCGAGCTGGGCGACGTGGCATTTCTGGTGCTGCACAGCGGCCCCGTCTGCACCGTCGGCGAGGAGATGTTCTACAGCGAGCTGGTCGAAGGGAATACGACGCGGAGCATCGGTGAAGCAAATGCACGGATGCCGCAGTTTCATGGGCCGTCGGGCTACGATCCGGTTCCGGTGCTGCGTGAACTGGACACACCCGCACTCTGGCTGGTCGGCCTGGACGATCGCAGCATCCCGGTACAGCTCACGCTGCAGAATCTCGAGCGGCTGAAAGCGTCGGGCCGTCCGTTCGAATGGCGGACGTATGCAGGGCTCGGCCACAGCCTCGGCCCGCAGATCTGGGCCGATGTAGCGCGGTTCGTGGGCCGATTCAAGTAGCCGCGCGCAACCAACCCGGGGCGTTTGCCGTCAAAGCCACCAATGAGCACCGTTGTCGCCGATCTCCGCTACGCACTGCGCGGCCTGCGCCGCAGTCCGTTGTTTGCCAGTGTCGCCATCCTCTCGCTCGCCCTTGGCATCGGCGCGAATACCGCGATCTTCACGCTGATCGATCAGATTCTGCTGCGCAAGCTGCCGGTCCTGCGGCCCGACGAGCTGGTGATGGTCTACCAGCGCGCCAACAACATGGGCAGCAACATGGGATCGCGGATGAATTCCTATCCGCTCTATCAGGATCTCCAACAAAAAGCTGAGCCGTTCGCGGAAGTGATCTGTCGACGCCTGTTCGACGCCTCGATCAGCGTCGACAACCAGACCGAGCGCGTCGAGGGGGAGATGGTCTCCGGCAATTTCTTCACCACTCTCGGCGTCAAGCCGGCGGCCGGACGCGTCTTCAACTCGCAGGAAGACGACCAGATCTACAGCGGCCATCCGGTCGTGGTCCTGAGTCACGCGTATTGGGTGCGGCGCTTCGCCTCCGATCGCAGCATCATCGGCAGGAAGATCCTCGTCAACAACTATCCGATGACCGTGGTCGGCGTGTCGGCGGAAGGGTTCGGCGGCCTCGATCCCGCGCGCGCGCCGCAGATTCGCGTGCCCATCCTGATGAAGTCGGTGCTGATGCCGGAGTGGAGCTGGTTCGAGATGAGCAACCGGCGGGCGCGATGGGTCCAGGTGTTCGCCCGGCTGAAGCCGGGCTACACGATCGAATCGGCGCGTCCGGTTCTGCAGGGACTCTTCACGCAGATTCGCGGCTACGAGATGACGCTGCCGGCGGCCAAGAACTGGTCGAAGTTCGACCGCGACGAGTTCATGAAAGGCCAGCTGCTGCTCGCGAATGCGGACCTTGGCTATTCGTCGCTGCGCAACGATTTCTCGACCGCGCTGATCGTGTTGATGTGCATGGTCGGCCTGGTGCTGCTGATCGCGTGCGCGAACGTCGCGAACCTGCTCATCGCGCGCGGCTTCATGCGGCAGCGCGAGATCGCGGTGCGCCTCTCGCTTGGTTCGTCGCGCGGCCGCCTCGTGAGTCAGTTGCTGGTGGAAAGCCTGGTACTTTCGATCGCGGGCGGCGCGTTCGGACTCGCCGTCGCGTTCCTGCTCACGCGGTCGCTGCTCGCGTTCATTCCCTCGCAGGAGCAGCCGCTGCTGATCACGCCGCATCCCGACGGCCGAATCCTCGCATTCACTCTCGGGCTCACGTTTATTACCGGAATCATCTTCGGTCTGCTGCCCGCGCTGCGCGCCAGCCGCCCGGATCCCTGGACGACGCTCAAGGACACGATGGGATCGATCGCCGGCACTGGCGGGTCGCTGTTTCTGCGCAAAGGCCTGGTCACGGCGCAGGTGGCGCTCAGCTTCCTGCTCCTCTTCGGCGCAGGCCTGTTCGTACGCAGCCTGCAGAACCTGAAGAGCGCCGAGACCGGTGTCGCGCTCGACAATCTCGTCGCCTTCCAGATGTCGCCGGCGCTCAGCGGCTATGACGATCAGCGCGCGACGATCTTCTACCGGCAGCTGCTCGAACGGTTGCGGTCGCTGCCAGGTGTTGTCAACGCCGCCATGGCCACGGTGCCGATCCTTGCCGGTGATGAATGGGACAGCTCGATGGCGGTAGAGGGCCACGAGGCCAAGGACGGCGAAGACATGCAGGCCTTCATGAATGCGGTCTCGCCCGAGTACTTCAAGACGATGAAGACTCCTCTCCTCGAGGGTCGCGATTTCCGCGAGAGCGACGCGAAAGACATCAGTCCCAACTCGCCCGAAGGCGTCGCGATTGTCAATCGGCAGTTCGCCGACCACTTCTTTCCGGGGCGGAGCGCGGTGGGTAAACGTCTGGGATGGGGCGGTGGTCCAGGCACCAAGCTGACCATCGAAATCGTCGGCGTCGTCGCCAACTCGTTGTACGAAGGTCCGCGTGAAGGGGTGCACCGCCAGGTGTTCATCCCGAACTGGGGAAAGAACAGCGCCGTCTTCTACCTTCGCACTCAGTCAGCGTCGGCGCTGACCTATTCACAGATTCGCAACGAGGTCCGCCAGCTCGACGCGGCAATTCCCGTCTATGCGATGAAGACGGTCGAATCGCAGCTCGACGAGACGTTGCTGACCGACCGACTGGTTGCCATGTTGTCCGCGGGATTTGGTCTCCTGGCGACGCTCCTCGCGTCGGTCGGCCTGTACGGCGTGATGGCCTTCGTCGTCGCACGCCGCAAGAAGGAGCTCGGCATCCGCCTCGCGCTCGGCGCGCAGCCTGGTTTCGTCATCTGGCTGGTGATGCGCGAAGTCCTTCTGCTGCTGGCGATCGGTCTTGCGATCGGCATTCCCGCCGCCATCTGGCTTGGCGAGTACGTCGCGTCGCAGTTGTATGGCATCAAGGGTACCGACGCGACGATCGCGGGCTGGACGACGCTGCTGCTGACGATCGTATCGGCGGCCGCGGGACTGATTCCGGCACAGCGCGCCAGCCGGATCGATCCGATACTCGCGCTCCGCCACGAGTAGCTGGCTTTTTCCTGCGGTAGACCCGCGTTACGGCGGTCACCTTTCCCGCTTCGTCCTTGTGCGTCCTCATCGGTCGCGGTCTGCGTCACGACAGTGTCCGACGGCGGTAACGGGCGCGTGGCTCCGTCTCTTCGAGCCACTTGCTGGCCAGCATGCGCTTGATGACGCTGCAGAGCGTTCCGGTGCGCAGGCGAAGTCTGCTATACCTGTGTTCAGGCCATGAAGTTACTCGTCGTACTCGCCGCGGGGGTGCTCGCCGGCGCATGCTCTCGTGCGGCGCCGGTCACATATTCGAAGGATGTCGCGCCGATTCTCTTCGCCAACTGCGCGCCGTGTCACCGCCCTGGCCAAGCCGCACCGTTCGCGCTGCTCACCTACGCCGCCGCGGTGAAGCACGCGAACAAGATCGTCGAACAGACCCGCGCGCGGCATATGCCGCCGTGGCTGCCCGAGGGCGGCGATTTCCCGATTCTTGGCGAGCGGCGTCTTCGCGACGATCAGATCGACGTGCTCAGCCGCTGGGTGAAGGCGGGGACGCCGGAAGGCAATCGCGCCGATCTGCCTGCTCTTCCCGTGTGGCCGGATGGATGGCAATCGGGCAAGCCGGACGCGATTCTCACGCCCGAACGCGCCTTCGTGATGCCGCCGAGCGCCGATGACGTCTATCGCAACCTCGTCATCAGAACGGCGTTGCCGTCCGACGTCTTCGTCCGGACGGTCGAATTC
>JBKPSE010000322.1:0-1836 GCA_046765855.1 Acidobacteriota bacterium
GTACCTGACCGGATCGTTTCCGATCACGATCGAGACGCCCAGCCAGATTGCGCTGCAGATCCTCAACGCCGTGTTCTTCGGCCTCAACATGAACGATCTGCAGACGTATCGCGAGCGCGTCAACGCAGTGAACGTGGACGACGTGCAGCGTGTCGCGCGGAATTACCTGCATCCGGATCGATTGACGATCGTGCTGGTGGGAGACGCTTCTGCGTTCGTGCGACAGCTGCCCGGCGCCGGGTTCGACAAGTTCGAAGTGATTCCTGCGGGGGACCTCGATCTCGCCGCGACCGATCTGCGGCGCAAGCCGGCGGCCGCGCGCGGCCGCTACGAACCCGCCGTCTATATGACACCTGCGATGATGCGTACCCGACAGGCCGCTCGTGCAGACGACGCCAGGGCGCTGCTGAACAAGGCGATTGCCGCCAAGGGCGGGCTGGCGAAACTGCAAGCGATCAAGACCGTGAAAGTAGAAGGGACCATGACGGCCGCCACGGCGGGCAAGCCGATCGCCTTCGCCTACACGACCTACGTCGCGTACCCGGAGCGCTTCCGCACCGATGCGGCCATGCCGGGCGGCCAGGTCACGCAAGTATTCACCGGCGGCGAGTACTGGGTCGCCGATGCCAGCGGGACGAAGTCGATCGGCGCACCGGCGAGCGAATCGATCCGCGCGGCCGTCGCGCGCGACGTCGTGCGCATGCTGGTTCGCGCGGCAAACGGCGAACTCGTCGTCCGCTCGGTCGACAGCGACACCGAGGACCCGCTGGTCGCCGCGATCGAGCTCTCCGGCCCTGGCCTCGAACCGGTCACACTTCTCATCAATCGCGACAACGGGCTGATCGAGCAGGCGCGCTACGTGGCTGCGGAAGGGCGGTGCGTCGAGACTTACAGCGATTACCGGAACGTGTCCGGCATCCAGGTACCGTTTCACACCGTGCAGCGCCGCGGTCCGCTCACCCCGATCGAGCGCGACGTGAAGACGATCCATTTCAACGTGCCGCTCGCGGCCAACCTGTTCGTCAAACCGAGCTAGCGCCGCGCGTGGCCGACCGCCTGCGCATCATGATCTCGTGCGGCGAACCCTCCGGGGATCTCTACGCCGGCGCGCTGGCCTCCCGGATCCTGGAGCTCGAGCCGGACGCGTCGATCGTCGGCTTCGGCAGCGAGCGGCTGCGCGCCGCCGGAGCGTCGCTGGTTCGCGACTTCGGGGGGCTCTCGGTCACCGGGCTGACCGAGGCGCTGCGCGTCATCCCGCGCTCGTGGCAGAACTACCGAGCGCTGCTTCGCGCCGCGGACGCCGAGCGGCCGGACGTGTTCGTCCCGATCGATTTTCCCGACTTCAATTTCTTCGTCGCGCGCGCGATGCACAAGCGCGGCGTGCCGGTGGTCTATTACATCAGCCCGCAGTTGTGGGCCTGGCGGCGCGGGCGGCTGAAGACGATGAAGCGCGTCGCCGATCGAGTGCTGGTGATCTTTCCATTCGAAGCGCCGTTCTACGAACGGGCGGGCGTTCCGGTGACGTTCGTCGGCCATCCGCTCCTCGAGCTGACCCACCCGCCGGAGAGCCGTGAAGCCTTTCTGCGATCGCACCGCCTCGATCCGTCGAGGCCCGTGATCGCGATGCTGCCGGGAAGCCGGCGCAACGAGCTGCACGCGATTCTGCCGGATCTCGTCAAATCCGCCGGGTTGATTGCCGCAGTGCTGCCCGAGGCGCAGTTCGTCGTCGCACGCGCGCCGCATTTGTCCGACGATCTGTTCGCCCCGTTGGACGACTGGCCGGGCGCCGTCGCGCGCCCTGTCGTCATTGAAGGAGCGACGGACGCGGTGCTCGCG
>JBKPSE010000323.1:0-15086 GCA_046765855.1 Acidobacteriota bacterium
TTACAGACCTGACCCCCGAGCGGGCGTTTTGCAGACCTGACCCCCGGGGCCCGCGGGCGGCAGGGGAGCGGGCGCGCCGACGTGCGTCATCGGAGCTCGCATACGATCCACCGATGCACCGACTGCGCTGGGGACTTCTAAGCACCGCACGGATCAACCGACTCGTCATTCCCGCGATCCGCGCCTCGGCGCGCAGTGAACTGACGACCGTCGCGAGCCGCTCGCGCGAGAAGGCGCACGCGTATGCCGCCGAATGGCGCATCCCGCGCGCGCTGGACTCGTACGAGGCGCTCCTCGCGGATCGCGACATCGACGTCGTCTACATCGCGCTGCCCAACAGCTTGCACGTCGAGTGGACGCTGCGCGCGCTCGACGCGGGCAAGCACGTGCTCTGCGAGAAGCCGCTCGCGCTCACCGCCGAGGACGTCGATCGCGTCGCCGAGGCGGTACGCCGCACCGGCTGTGCTGCCGCCGAAGCGTTCATGTACCGCCATCATCCCCTCACGCATACGGTCGCGGAAATCGTCAAAAGTGGACGGCTCGGACGCATCCGCGGCTACAAGGGTGCGTTCACGTTCCCGCTGACGCGCGAAAACGACGTGCGTCTCGACGCCGCGCTTGGCGGCGGATCGCTATGGGACGTCGGGTGCTATCCCGTGAGCTACGCGTGCTACCTGGCAGAGTCGGCGCCGGCCGAGGTGTTCGGCTGGCAACAAACAGGAGAGACGGGGATCGATCTCGAGTTCGCCGGCATGCTGCGCTTCCCCGACACAAGCGTTTTGCAGTTCGATTGCGGGTTCATTGGTCCCTTCCGCGCGGAGTTCGAAGTGATCGGACAGGACGCCGCACTGCGCGTCATCCGGCCGTATCGCACCGACGATCGGAGCGAGTTGCACCTCACCACGGGGGATACGGTCGAGATTGTTCCGTTTCCCGCCGCTCCCGCCTTCGCCGGCGAGTTTGCCGACGTCGAGTCGGTGGTCCTCGATCAGCGAGCTCAGCGGGTTCCGCTTGCGGAATCTCGCCGTACCGCCGCCGTCATTCAGGCACTGTATCGCTCAGCACGTGAAGGGACGACAGTTGTCAAGCAAGCGGATGCGTAGTCACCAGGGCGAGTGGAAACCGTCTTGCAGACGAGCCCGGCCAGGAGGCAGGCGTGGCTGAAGTACTGGTCGAATTCGCAGAGGCTGTCACATCGGAAGACGGCAAGAATTACACCGCCCGGGCAGTCGGAGCCGAAATGCCCGATGGAAAGTGGCAAGGCTGGCTCGAATTCGTGCCGCTCGGCGACGGCGATCCCGTGCGGTCATCCCGCGAAACAACGCAGCCGAATCGTGCCGACACCGAGTATTGGGCGACGGGACTTACCTACGTGTACCTCGAAGGCGCGCTGCGCCGCGCGTTGAATCGCCCGCAGCGTCCACTCGCGCGTCCGGTGGATCCGCCGCACTTCGACGGCCCCGCGGACAACTTCGTGATTCGCGAAGGCACGACCGACAGTGTGCTCGATCCCTTCTCCGTGTATCGCAAGGGTGAGGCGCTGCTGCGGCGCCAGCTCTCCGCGCTGGCCGGCTGGCATCTCGTCAACATCATCGTCGATTACGATCTCAGCGACGAAGACCCCGCGCTGTTGAGCGCGCGGGAGCCGGCGCAGCTCGTGGAGTTGATCATCAACGCGGTGCGCACGCCACGGTCGGTCGCGCGCTGAGCGACGCGAGCGCGTCGCTCATTCCTCCTCGACTCTTTGCTATCCTGCGGATCTATGATCCGTAGGTTATTCGCGCTCAGCCTCGCATTCGTCACCGCGCTCGCCCCTGCGGCGGCCGCCCAGGACCGCAGCCGCGCGGCGATTCCAGATAAATACAAATGGAACCTCGCTGACCTGTTCGCATCCGACGATGCATGGCGTGCGGCGAAAGACAAACTGCCGCCGCAGATCGCGACGATTGCCTCGTTCAAGGGCACGCTCGCGGCGTCACCGGCCCGCCTCGCCGATGCGCTCGACACGCTCAACCGCATCAGCAAGGACTTGCAGCGCGTCTACCTCTACGCGAGCCTCATCTCCGATCAGGACACCCGCGTCAGCAAATATCAGGGCATGCAGCAGGAGATGCAGCAGATTGCCGCCGGCTTCGGCGAACAGGTTTCATTCGTCGAGCCGGAAATCCTCAAGATCGACAAGGCCAAGCTGGACACATGGGTCGCGCAGGAACCGCGGCTCAAGGCCTATCAGCACTATCTCAATGACATCCAGCGGCGCCGCCCGCACACGCTGAGCGACGCGGAAGAGCGTCTGCTTGCCGCGTCGTCAGTCGCGACCGCGGCATCTCAATCCACTTACAACATCTTTTCCAATGCCGACTTTCCCTATCCGACCGTCACGCTGAGCGACGGCAAGACGGTGACGCTCGACTCGGCTGCCTTCAGTCTCTACCGCGGCGTGCCGAATCGCGAGGACCGCAAGAAGGTGATGGAAACTTTCTTCAACAGTCTCGGCAAGTTCAGAGGCACCTTCGGCGCGACACTGAACGGGCAGGTGCAGGCGAACGAGTTCTACGCCAACGCACGGCACTACGAGAATGCGATGGATTCAGCGCTCGACGCGCCGAACGTTCCCGCCTCGGTTTACAAGCAGCTCGTCGACGGCGTCAATCAGGGCCTGCCGACGTTCCATCGCTACCTGCAGCTCCGCAAGAAGATGCTGAACCTGCCGGACCTGAGTTACTACGATCTGTATGCGCCGCTCGTCGCGTCGGCCGATCTGACTTACACGCCGGAGGAGGCCGAGAAGAACATCCTTGCCGCGCTCGCGCCGCTCGGCCCCGAGTACGTTGCCGCCGTCCGCCGCGCCTTCGGCGAGCGCTGGATCGATCTGCTGCCCAACGAAGGCAAGCGCTCCGGCGCCTACTCGAACGGGGCCGCCTACGACGTTCACCCGTACATGCTGATCAACTTCAACGGCAAATATGCGGACATGAGCACCGTGGCGCACGAGCTCGGGCACACGATGCAGAGCTACCTTTCCAACAAGACGCAGCCGTTTCACCTTGCCAACTACCCGATATTCGTCGCAGAAGTCGCGTCCACCTTCAACGAGGCGCTGCTCAACGACTACATGTTGAAGACGATCAAGGACGACAAGACACGGCTGTCGCTCCTGGGCAGCTATCTCGAGAACGCGAAGGGCACCGTCTTCCGCCAGACGCAGTTCGCCGAATTCGAGCTGCGCATTCACGAGATGGCCGAGCGCAACGAGCCGATTACGGGCGAATCGCTCGACAAGCTGTACCTCGAGATCACGCGGAAGTATTACGGCCACGACAAAGGCATCTGCAACGTACCGGACTACATCGAACACGAGTGGGCCTTCATCCCGCACTTCTATCTGAACTTCTACGTCTTCCAGTACGCGACCTCGTTCACCGCGTCGGAAGCGCTCGCGTCCAAAGTGCTCGCGGGCGACGCCGCCGCAACCAGGCGCTATCTCGCATTCCTTTCTGCGGGCGGATCGAAGTACCCGATCGACCTGCTCAAGGACGCCGGCGTCGACATGACCACCAACGAGCCACTACAGCTGACGCTGGCGAAGATGAATCGTGTGATGGACGAAATGGAGAAGCTGCTGGCGAAGTAGGCCGGGGACGAGTGTCGAGGACCGAGAGTGCTTATGAGAAAGCTCGCCGCAGCGTTGCTCATATGCGCGGCCACAGTCATCGCTCAAACCGCGCCTGACCTGCAGACGCTCGCGCAGACACGGCTGGCGCAGATTGACGGCGATATCAAGGTCGCCGGACTGCGCGCGCCCGTTCAGGTGATCCGTGATACCTGGGGCGTACCGCACATTTCGGCGCAGTCCGCCGACGATCTCTTTTTCGCGCAAGGCTACGTCATGGCGCAGGACCGGCTGTGGCAGATGGAGATGTGGCGCCGTTCGGCTGAGGGACGACTCGCAGAGATCGCCGGACCGGCAGCGCTGCCGCGGGATCGGGCCGCTCGGATGCTCAAGTACCGCGGCCCGTTCGACGATCGTGAATGGCGCAGCTATCATCCCGAGGCCAAACGTATCTTCACCGCCTACGTAAACGGCATCAACGCGTTCATCGCGCAGCATCGCAACACTCTGCCGATCGAATTCGTCGTCACCGGCCTGGTCCCCGAACCGTGGACGATCGAACAGATCGTCCTGCGGCCGCCGTCGATGGACGATGCGATGAGCGAGCTGCAGCTGGCGCGCAATGTGGCACGCAACGGCGTCGACGCGGCAAACCGTGTCGCCAACCCCGATCCTCCGGACAACCTCGTCGTCCCTGACGGGTTCGATGTCCGCTGGATCACCGACGCGGTCGTCGCAGCCGCAGCGGTCGGACGCGCCGTTGTTCCCCAGGTCCTCCGCGAATATCGCGCCGGCGCCCCCGCTGGTGGAGACGCCGGCGCGGTGCGCGAGCCTGGCAGCAACAACTGGGTGGTGAGCGCGGCGCGCTCGGCAACCGGCCACCCCGTCGTTGCCAACGATCCGCATCGCGAAGTCACCAACCCGTCGCTGCGCTACATCGTGCACCTTCAGGCGCCCGGCTGGAATGTCGTCGGCGCCGGCGAGCCGCCGTTCGTCGGCGTCGCGCTCGGGCACAACCAGCGCGTCGCATGGGGTCTTACCATCGTCGGCACCGACCAGCAAGACGTTTACGTGGAGAAAGTGAACCCCGCGGACGAGAACGCCGTGCGGTTCAACGGCGAATGGGAGCCGCTGCGCAGCGCGGTCGAAACCATCAAAGTCAAAGGTGCTGCCGACGTCACGATGGTCGTGAAATCGAGCCGGCACGGGCCAATCATTTACGAGGACAAGGCGCTGCATCTGGCCTATGCCGTCCGGCGCACCGCGGCGGAGCCGGGAACCGCGCCATACCTCGCCGGCCTGCGGCTGGCGCAGACGCGCGACTGCAGACAGTTCATCGAAGAAGCGATGTATTGGAAGGCGCCGACCGAGAACCTGATCTGCGGCGACGTCGACGACAACATCTCATGGCGGCCGGCGGCGCTGTCGCCGGCGCGTAAAGGATGGACAGGGCGCCTGCCGGTTCCGGGCACGGGAGAATACGAGTGGCAGGGATTTCGGGAGGATCTTCCGTCTGAACTGAATCCGTCCCGCGGATTCATCGTGACCGCCAATCACAACATCAATCCGCCGGGCTATACGCCGCCTCTCATGTTCAAGAACGCGGACACGCGGTTCGAGCGCATCACGCGGCTGCGGCAGCTGCTCGACGGCCCGCCGGAGAAACTGACGATCGACGATCACAAACGGATGCAGCACGACGCGCTCTCGCTGCGCGCGGCGGCGAACCTCGCCGCGTTCCGCGGCTGGACCTCGAGCGATCCAGAAGTGGAAAAGGCGCGGGCGATGCTGGCCGCATGGGATGGCGTTTACGCCAAAGACAGCGTAGCGGCGGCGGTGTACGCGGCGCTGACCACCGCTCCAGACGTGCGCGGCGCCGCACGGGAGGGACTGCTGCCGTCGACTGGGGCGACGCGCGAGCAGGCGGAAGCACGTCTCAAAGTGGTGACGAAGACAGCCGGATGGGCGGACCAAAGGTGGGGCCAGCGGCACACGCGCGCCTTCAGACATGCTCTGTTGCGCGACTTCGATCTGCCCACCGTTGAACGCAGCGGCGGGGCCGGAACGGTCGCAGCTGACGGTGCGACCTATCGCGAGATCCTCGACGTAGCGAACTGGGACCGATCGCTGGCGATCAACGTGCCGGGCCAGTCAGGCCAGCCAGGGAGTCCCTATTATGGGAACCTGCTGCAGATGTGGGCGAACAACGAGTATTTTCCGCTTGCCTTCAGCGAGGCCGCGGTCAGGTCCGCGGCTGCGCATCGCCTTACCCTGGTTCCGGCCGGTCCGGCGCGCTGACCGCCTCGGCGGCGCGGCGACAGGCAATCCGGGCCGTCCTTCTGGCCCTCCTGCGAGCGCAGTGTCCTCTGGCGGTGAGGACAAATCAGGCGGTGCTCCGCGGGAACCCGCGGAAAAAGGGCCCATTTCATTGGCATTGCCATTGCCGTGCTGGAATCTCAGGAGCGACTCATGGCACCGAGGATGTGGCTTACAGCAGTGGCAGTGATCGCGGCCTGCGCCGGCAGCGTGTCGGCTGAGGAACAACGCCAGCGCCGCGCTCGAGAGAATCCCAACGCGGCGCCGCAGGGGGAGCGGGCACGCGAACAGGGGCAGCCTCGCGAGCGGGCGGTCCCGCGCACGGGCGAACCGCGGCGAGAGGAACAGGCGCGGCGTGACGATCAGGTCCGCCGCGAGGCGCAGGTGCGCCGCGATGAACAGATCCGCCGCGACGAACAGGTCCGGAGCGACGAGCAGGCGCGCAGAAGCTACGGCAATCGCGGCTACGACAATCGCGGCTACAACGGCCGCGACGGCGGACGATACGACGGCCGCGACGGCGGACGATATGACGCCCGCAATACCTATCCGCGCTATGGCCACGCGGTCCCGCGCCGCTATTCGTATCCGGTACGGGTGATCCGCCCGACGATCGTGCGCGTCATTCCGTATCGTCCCTACGTCTATCGTCCAAGCTACAGGATCGGCATCTACTACGGCGCCGACGGCTATTATCCGTACGGCTACACGCCGCGCGGCTATTTCGAACCGATCCCTGGCCGCCTCTACGGCGGTGTGCGCATCACCGGTGCGCCGCGCGACGCGCGGGTGTTCGCCGATGGCTACTACGTCGGCATCGTCAACGACTTCGACGGCATCTTCCAGCACATGAACCTGGAAGCGGGACCGCATCACATCGAGATCGATCTCGGCTACGACGCGATCGAGTTCGACGTCTATGTCCGTCCTGGAGAAACGACAACGTTCAGGGCGGATCGGTATTAAAGATCGGGGTCAACTTCCGACTTCACAACTCCGCAACTCCACAATTCTTGGTTGGGCGGCGGGTGGAGGCAGTAAGTTGACGTTATGGGTGCAGCACCCAGCGTAAGGAAGCGCTGCCAAGTACACGATAGGAGTACTCGTAATTGCGCTCGGTGCGGTGGAGTCGACCGGACACTTCGATCGCCGCGCCGGGCGCAAGCGTGATTCGCCTCGCCAGTCCGGCCTCCGCGTAATCGCGAATCCGACCGTAGACTCGTCCGTCGCGGCGGATCGAGAGATAGTTCGGATCCCCCTCATCCTTGATGAAACGGCTTCCTCGCCAGGCGATCGCATGCGCGCGCCAGTCGCCGCGCTCGACCGCGATGCGGGCGAAGAAAGCCCTGCCGGTGCGATCGCGCTCCGGCTGCTGCCGGTCGGGAACCGATTTGGCGCGCAGACCGAACGCGTCCATCGCGACCCGTGCGCGACTGACGTGCGCTTCGTAAGCAAGTCCGAGCGCCGCAGCGGCGCTATCGTGCACAGGGCCGGAGGCGAAGAGTTGCCCGCCTTCATGTACGACATGCACTTGCACGGGAATGGTGAAGCCGCTGCAGCCTGAGGCAGGGCTGACCCGCTGCGCTGCGTCTGGTCGTGCAGCGCAGGCAGAGGGCGCAAGAAGGATGCGCGCGTTCAGTCCGGCATCGAAGCGTTCACGGTGTTCGGATGTGTTGAGGCGCTGCCATTCGAGCCACGTGCTGTGCGCCAGCCGCGCCGTCCGCAGGTCCCACTGCAATCCGGCTTCGTACGGACGCTCGAACGTCAGCGTCTCGCGCTGGAGCGGCGGCAGCAAACCATGCGGACCACTGCGATCGGGACCGAGCGGGCGATCGACCGTTCGCGCCGGCAGCGTGCCGAGAATGAACGTCGAGCGTCGCCCGCGCGCGGTCAGCGCGATGACCGGACGCGCTTGCTCGAACGCCTTTTTCGATCCAAACCGCTGGTTGCCCAGCGCACCCAGTGAAATGACGACGCGCGGATTGAGCTCGAACTCGCCGTAGAGGCGCGCGACGGCGCCGAAGATCGTCTCCCCTTCCCGAAAGGGGTTGCGGAACTCGGTGTTGTCACCGTACAAGAGAATGTCGGATCGCAGCGTGACCTTCTCCTGCGCGGACACCGCGCCGCCAATCATCACGAGCAACAGCGCGGCCACGAGTCCCGCACCAGCACGGAAGCGCATCGCGCTAACGATACTTCACGCCGCGATCGTTCTCATTGCAGCGGCCGCGCCGGGATTCGCCCAGGCCATTGCTGCTGATCCATTTGCGAAGGGGCGCTGGAGCTTCGAGACTGAGACAATCGCCGCGCTCGAAGCGTGGAATTACAACGTCTCTCACGAAGAGCTGTTCGGGCTTTCCGAAGGTGTCACTTACGCCGTGGGTGACGGCGTGATGCTGCGTGCGATGCAGCGCTTCGTTTACGTTTCTCAACGATCGCAGGACGCGGTGCTGCTTGGACTGACGTTCGGTGCGCGCACACGGCTTTTTCAGCGTGGACGGCTGACCGTCTTCTTGCAGGGGGACGTCGGGATTTCTCACACGGCTGTGGCGTCCCCGCCGCGCGGCACGCGGTTCAACTACCTTGCACTCGGCGGTGGTGGTGCGATGATCCGTCTGTCGCCTCGCGTCCATGCCTTCACGACGCTGAACGTCGTCCACGTATCGAACGCCGGGCTCAAGGGACCCGCACGTAACCCCGACATCGAGGCAATCGGGCCGTCGCTGGGCCTGTCCTTCCGCTTTTAGGAGTCGACCGCATGGCCAGACGCGAGATGCGCGTCATCAACGAAGTCAAGATCAGCGAACTGATCGCGCCGCCCAAGGGGACCGACGTCCTCGAAGCCAGCGGCGTCGTCGTCAAGGGACGAGACTTCTACGTCATCTTCGACAATTTCAGGCGCGTGGCGCGGCTCGACCGCGGCCTGAAGCCCGGCTCGCCGAAGCACGGCTGGTTCGGCCCGCGGCGCAGCGGCGACGGCTACGAAGACATCGCCTATAGTGCGGCGCTCAAGCGGTTTTTCATGCTGATCGAAGCGGAAAAGCACATGGACGGCAGCATCAAGGGAATGATCGACGAGTGCGACGACAACGGACGCTTTCTCGGGCGCCGCTGGATCGACGTCAAGCTGCAGAAGCGCAACACAGGCTTCGAGGGACTCGCGGCCATGCGCTGGAAGAAAACGGATTACCTGCTCGCGCTATGCGAAGGCAACAAGTGCCGCGGCGGCCGCAAAGGAAAGCGCGGCGGCGGCGGACGCATTCACGTCCTGTCGCGCAGCAAAGGCGTGTGGAGTTCGAGGGCGGTCATCGAGCTGCCGAAGACGGTGCTGTTCGCCGACTATTCGGCGGTCTCGCTCCGCGGCAACGCGATCGCGGTGATCTCGCAGCTGACGTCGAAGCTCTGGATCGGCCGGCTCCGGCCCGGAACCTGGACCATCGCCGGATCGGGACGCATTTACGATTTTCCGCGCAACAAGCACGGTGAGCCGCGCTACTGCACCCTCGAGGGCCTCTGCTGGCTCTCGCACCGCACCTTCGTGCTGGTCTCAGATCTGTCGAAGGCGCGCTACCGCAAAGGCTGCCGCAAGAAAGACCAGTCCATCCACGTCTTCGCCCTGCCTAGTTGAGGGTCGCCGGCAGGGCAATCGGTGTTGCCAGGGCATCGAGCGCGAGCCACGCGGGTGCGGTTCCGAACGGATACGCGCCCAGAATCAGCACAGGTGTGCCGGGCATCATCACTTCACGCCTGCTGTCGTCGAGACTCCACTGCTCTCCCCACGCGTAGAGCCACTGCGCGTCGCGCAGCAGCATGCGGACGCAGGCGTGACTTGCCGGATATCCAGGCAGATCGAAGAGATGGAACGAGACGCCGCGCTCGTTCACGAAATTGAAGTACCACTCGAGCAGCCAGTCCTCGTTGTCCGTGCTGCGCCGGCTGCGCGCGCGCCAGGTGAGATTGAACGAGCCTGCTGGCGTCGGCGTTTCCTTGCGGCCCGTGCTCACAGGGCCCCATCGCACCAGCTTTCCGCCCTCGTACGCGGCGAACGCCTGCATCTGCTGATGGACGACGATCGCCTTCGCGTGCGGCTCCGCCGCGCTCCAGGTCGGCGGAAACGGACTGTAGACGAGCGGATCGGCACTCCACGTGTCTGGAACAATGATCCCCGGAACGACCGGTTCGGCGCGCAGCAGGTGCTCGCGATCGCGGCGGTTCAGCATTTCGAGTATCTCGATCTGCGCCGGATCGAAGCGCTTGTTCAACTCCACCGCCGTCTTCGGCAGCGGCTCGAAATGATAGGAAATCGGCTGCGCGGACGCAGACCCGGCCCGCAGCGCCGATGCGACCACGAGCGCACACACGTCAAGGCGACGCAAGCCGCTCCCGCAGATCGATCGCATTACCGGCAGCGGATCCCGAGCCGGTGTTGTCGAAGATGCACCACGCGTCTACGCGACTCCCCAAGAGTTTGACCGCAAGGTCGCGGATTTGTTCCGGCGAATATGGGGAGAAGTACGGCCGCGGCGATCCGTGCCAGCGGTAATAGATGATGCCGGGCCAGCCGCCAGGTTCGTGCAGCCCCTGCGCCCGCGGGGGATCCGCAGCCACTCTCGCAATGTGGAATTTGACCAGCAGCTTCGACGCCACATCCGTCGTCCACGTGACATGCCGCGGCTCGCAGACGACGGCACCTTCATGGCGGGCGCGCAACAGGTCAAAGAAACGGCCGACACGGCGTGCGTCGAACGCGAATTTCGGAGGAAGTTGCAGCAGCAGCGGGCCGAGCCGTCCGCCGAGTCCGGCGATCTCCTCGAGAAACCGTTCGAGCGGCTGGCGCGAGCGGGTCAGTTCCCGGTCATGCGAGATCAGCTTTGGCACTTTCACCGCGAACCGGAAGTCGCGGGGCACCGACGCGGCCCATCGTTCGTAAGTGGCGGCGGCGTGAGAACGATAAAACGAACTATTGATCTCGGCGGCGTTCAGCCGGGAAGCGTAGCGTTGAAGTCCTGTTCCCTCGGAGCAGAAACGCGCCTTGTGCACGCGCGGGATGTTCCATCCGGCGCTGCCGACGAATATCACGCCACCATTGTGGCCCGTTCCTGCCCGGTCGCGTCCACCTTGCCGCGCGCCGACGCGCCGTCTTCGAGCGCGATGCGCGGCGCAGTCATGTTGCCGTCGACTTCGGCGCCCGGCCGGAGGTGAATGCGTTCGTTTGCGGCCAGCCCGCCGACGATGCTGCCGGCGATGACGATGGCCGCCGCGGCGATATCCCCCTCGACCCGCGCGCCCGGTTCGACCGTAACGACGTGGCCGGCAACGGTGATGGTGCCGTTGACGCAGCCGGCGATCGAAAGGGGCTCGCCGGCGGAAATGGTTCCAGTAACAACGATCGACGGACCGATTTGAGCCGAGTTCTGCATGGCGCCGCGATCGGCAAGCCACGTACCAAATTGAAATCGCGGAAAAGCGCAATGCGCGTCGATCCACACCGCGTATCCGATCACGATCTTGACGCGTCGATTACGCCCTGGGAATCCATTCAGCGAAAGCGGAAGACGCGCGGGATCGCGCGGGTCAGCTGAATCTCACGTGGAAGCTCGGTCAGGCGCGTTATCGTTCCGTCGAGCCCATACTCGTCGATAGGGCTGGCTGCACCCTGCACCGCCACCGAGACTTTCTGATCTGCCGTCCGATTCCAGACAATCAGCACGCTGTCGCCGTCCGCCCGCCGGAATACATGGTGGTGCATCTCCCCTGCGCCCTCCAATGGGGTCAAGGTCACCGCCCCATCCTCGACCTCGATTGCGGCAGTACCGAGCAGGCCGGCCAGCATCTTTACCGTCCCGAAAGCCATTTTCTTCGAACGGTCGCTGCGGGTGATTCCCAGGTGGTAATTGGGCGCATCGCCGATGGCAGCCTTGCCGGCTGCAAGATCCTTGATTTCGTAGACGCCGATCAGCTCGATCCGGGGCTCGGCGGCGAACGTCGCCGCGGCGCGAACCCACCACGCAGCCTGGTCCTGCTCGCTCCGGCCCGGCGTCGTGGCAAAGCCGGTCTCGTTGATCCAGATTTTCTTGCTGCCGCAGGCGCGGTCCGCGGCGGGCAGGAACGACGCCGCAAAAGCAGCTCCGAGATAGTTCTCCACGGTCACCCCCGCGGGTGTCCACGTTTCGGGATACGCGTGCACCGGCAGAACGTCGAACGCGCCGGCCGCCCCCTTCGCGCTGCAGACCTCCTCCAGCCAGTCGATGTCCGGAAAAACGAGACCGCCGAACACGATCGAAAACGAAGCCCGCGCGCGCCTGATTACGCCGCTCGCCGCAACCAGCGTGTCCGCGTACTGCCGGCGCGATCCTTCCCACCATTGCGCGACGTTCTCTTCGTTGTAGATCTCGATCGAGGCGACGTTGGTGTGATGGGCGAGCTCCTTCGCCACCGCCGCGGCGAAGCTCCGCCAGGCACGCAGATCTCGGGGAGGCTGTTTCCAGGCCTGTTTGTCACGATCGACGCCGCCGGCGGCCCATGCAGGCGTATAGCCAAGATAGGGACGGAGTGTGATGTCTCGCGCGGCGGCGAGCGAGGCGAACTGGTGCAGCCACGCGAAGTCGTAGCGGCCGCGCGACGGCTCATAGTCGTCCCAGCCGAGGCTGCCGCGCCACGTCGAGATGCCGAGCTCGTGCATCAGCGCGAAGTCTTGCGCGACGCCGGCGAGGTCCTCCCCCTTGTCGTAGTCCTCGAGGATTGCGAACGTCAGCGCTCTCGAAGACGGCGGCGCTTTCGCGAAGCTCAGAAGCAGCGCGACCGCCACGGCAGCCCAGCGCAGCGCCATGGCGATTACTTGTAGCGAACGCCGTGTTTCATGACCACGTCCACGTGCTGCAGCAGCGCGATATAGCGCAGCGCATCGCCGCGAACGGCGATGATGTCGGCATACTTGCCCGGGCTGACGGTGCCGACTCTCCCGTCGACCTTCATGGCCAGCGATGGCCAGTAAGTCGCGGCGCGAATCGCCGTGATTGGATCGACGCCGAGCACGTTGACCCACGCGTCGAGCTCACGCCAGGTCGAATGCGTGTGGAAGTTCATCGGGATGCCGCTGTCGGTGCCGATCAACTGGACGACGCCCGCTTCGCGCAGCTGCTTGAACTTGTGCGCGAGCGTCGGCCGGCGCGCGGCAGTGAGCTGGAAGTAGGGCAGACGATCGGGATGCTCGAGCGATTTCTTGATGTCCGCGACCACCGCGTCAGGCAGCCCTTCATGCCACGCCGGATCGTCAAGGGCCTCAGGGTTGTCCCGAAGATACTCGTAGTTCAGCAGCCCTTCGATCGTGGGCGTCCAGTACAGCGGGCCAAGATTCATCTTGGCCGTGCGCTCGCGGATCATGGCCATGATGTCGTCAGGGTACGCAGGCGCGGTGGCCAGGCCCGTGTGCTCGAAACAATCCACACCCGCGAGAAGTCCTCGCCGGATCTCTTCCGGACGATGCGAATGCGCCACGACGGGCTTGCCGCGCCGGTGAGCCTCCTCGACGATGGCGCGCACCTCTTCCATCGTCATCTGGTCCTGATCGATCAGCTTGACGACGTCGACGCCGGCGTCAGCTATCTGTTTGACCTTTGCCCGGCCGTCGTCGGGCCCTTTGACACCCCAGCGATAGGCTTCCGTGTTGGGATACGGCTCGTGCTGGATGAATGGGCCTGAGACGTAGAGCGTCGCACCGGGAATCCTGCCTTCGTTGATGCGATTGCGGACGTTGACGCTCGCCTCGAGCGGCGCGCCGAGATCGCGGGCGCTGGTGACGCCGGACGACAGCAGTTGTTTCGCCGCAGCCGGCATGATCACCGACTCGAACTGGCTCGCGTAGGCCTTGTCCCAGTGATCGTAGTCGGCATGACCGACGATCATCGTGTGCACGTGCATGTCCCACAGACCCGGCAGCACGGTCATGCCTTCGGTGGAGATCACCTCCGCGCCGGGCGGCACCGGCAGCGTGCCGACCTGTCCAACCGCGGTGATCGTGTCGCCCTCGATCAGGATCACGCTGTTGCGAATCGGCGGCCCGGCGAAGCCGTCGACGAGCGTGCCGCCGACGAGCGCCTTCGTTCTGGCGACCGGCCGAGGCTGCTGCGCAGAGAGAGCGGCGCTGACGAGAATCGCGACGACGGCGGACAGGCGCATCATGCCGCGGATGCTAGCAGAAGGGAGCGGCGAGTAAGGAAGGTTTTAGAACGTCCAGCGCAGGCCGATGCGCGGCCGTACGATCAGTCCGCTCGTGTCCGAGAAGCTCGCCACCGTGGCCTGCAGGCCCGGAACCATTGCCAGATGAGCGCCGATGGGGATGCGCGCGTCGATGCCGAGCGTCGGCGCGGCGCAGTAGCTGACCGAGGCGTCCGGTCTCGGGATCAGGCCGGCTGGCGTTCCCGCTGGCGCCTCCGTGTGCGCGTTGCGCCGCAGGCGGACGAAGCTGATCCCGGCAAGGTACCCGAGCTGAATCCGCTCGCGGGACGCTGCATGAAGCCGAACCAGCGCCGTCGTTGACAGCGTTTGGGTTTCGGTGACCGACTGCAGCGGAAAAACCGTCCTCTGCAGTGTGACCAGACGCTCGCGTGAGGTCGTCGTGAACTGCGGCACATCGACGCCGAGCTGAAGATCCCAGCGCGGCGCCAGCGACGTGCCGACGGTGACGCCCCCGCCCAGCGATTCTCCGTCGAAGACCGGTTCCGCCGGATCGCCGGCGAAGCGCTTGATGTCGCCGAGGAAGCTGGCCGAAACGTAGACACGGCCGCTGCCGGCACTCGTCTGCGCGGCCGCCCAACACGGCGTCAACAGCGGCGACAACGCTGCGATTGCGAAAATGATGAGACGCGGCATCACGGATCGCATGGCAGTTCGAATCGCGCCAGTATACTCGTACCGCTCCATGATTCGAACCCCCGTGTCACGCGCGCTGCTGGTCCTCGGTCTCGTCGCCGCCTTTTCCGCTCGCGGCGCGATATCGGCCGACGACAACGAGTGGACGCTCGAGAACGACGCCATCACCGCGACGTTCCGTGTAACGTCGGCGGGACTTTCCATCGCCTCGTTCGCGGACAATGCCACCGGACGGTCGTTTGTGCCCGCCGCCGAAACCACCGCGACGATCAACGGCAGCACGTCC
>JBKPSE010000324.1:0-1325 GCA_046765855.1 Acidobacteriota bacterium
TCTCAAGGGCGTGATGATCGAGCCGGTGGCGGTCACCGAAGAGGACTTCAAGCGCTTCATCAACACCACGTACGCCGAAGCGGCGGCAAAGCAGGACGTCGCGCCGAAGCCGGCCGACGGCCAGAAGCGTTCCGCGGAAAAAACGGCGCAGGCGGACCTTGCCGCAACCATGGACCTGCTGCAGTCGGAGATCATCCGCGAGCTGCAGGTCACCGACGATCAGGCGTCCACGGCGATCGAAACCAAGCAGGATCTCATGACCGCGTCCGAGGACGCGCCGATCATCCGCCTGGCGAACTCGCTGCTCGGGCTTGCAATCAAGCAAGGCGCCAGCGACATCCACATCGAGCCGATGGAGCAGGATGTCACGCTGCGCTACCGCATCGACGGTGTCCTGCAAGTTGTGCAGCGGCTTCCCAAGCGGGTGCAGATGGGACTGGTGTCGCGGCTGAAGATCCTGAGCAAGCTCGATATCGCGGAAAAGCGCCTGCCGCAGGACGGCCGCTTCTCGGTGACGCTGGAAGGCAAACCGATCGATTTCCGCGTCTCCACTGTCCCCGGAAAATGGGGAGAGAAAGTCGTGCTGCGGATTCTGGACAAGAGCAATACGCAGCTCGGGCTCGACGCGTTGATCGGCCATCGTCCGACGCTTGCGGCGGTGCGCGACATGATCCAGCAGCCCTACGGGATCATCTACGTCACCGGCCCGACCGGTTCGGGCAAGACGACCACCCTGTATTCGGCGCTGGCGGAGATCAACGAGCCGGGCATCAACATCTCCACGGCGGAGGATCCGATCGAGTACGACCTTGCCGGCGTCACGCAGATCCAGGTGAATCCTTCGATCAATCTGACCTTTGCGTCGATCCTCCGCGCGTTTCTGCGTCAGGACCCGGATGTGATGCTGGTGGGGGAGACCCGCGATCGCGAAACCGCGCACACCGCGGTCGAAGCGGCGCTCACCGGCCATCTCGTATTCACGACGCTGCACACCAACAGCGCGGCAGTCGCGTTCACGCGCCTCAGCGAGATGGGCATCGAGCCGTTCCTCGTGTCGTCATCGACGATCGGCATCATTGCGCAGCGCCTCGCGCGGCGGCTGTGCCAGGCGTGCAAGGAGCCCTACGATCCCGATCCGGAAACGCGACGCTTCTTCGGATTGCCCGATGGCGCCACGCTCTTCCGCGCCCGCGGCTGCAGCAGTTGCGGCGGCCGCGGAGTGAAAGGACGCGTCGGCGTTTACGAGGTGCTGCGGATGACGCCGGCGCTCCGGCAGCTGGTTGCGCGCGGCGCCCCCGCGGAAGAAATCCACGCCGCCGCGATCG
>JBKPSE010000325.1:0-4417 GCA_046765855.1 Acidobacteriota bacterium
ACGTTGTCTTCCTTCATCTCCGGGCCGACGAGATTGCGGAGGTGTCCGCCGCCCATCCCTTTCACGCCGATCAAGCCGACGCGAACGCGATCGCCGGCGCCGATCACTCGGCGCTTGACGCTGGTACGCGTCGCAGCGGCGGCACGCTCGCTGCCAATCAGCGTCGTGGCCGCGACGACACCGGACGCGGTCGCAGTCTTGAGAAAAGCCCGGCGCGAAACGCTGTTCTCTTCAGCCATCGTTGGTTCTCCTTACGCGATCGCGTATTCGGCGGCGGTCATGTCGACGCGGCCGTTGGTCAGCACGGCCTCGTTCGCCTTCAGCGCCGCGATAGTCGCGGCGCAGGCGTCGGCAGCGGTGCACGAGGAGGGCGCGCCGCTGCGAATGCTGGTGATGAACGATTCCAAGGCGACGACGAGCGGCGGCTTCTCAGGCTCGAGCGGTGCGTCCTTGCCTGGTTCCTTGCCGGCCTGAAGCAGCTTGGTGGCGTCCGCCACCATGGCGATGCCCGTTTCGTCGTGCACCGACTCCTTGCGCGCGTAGACTTCCCACCCGAGCAGCGCGGAATCCGCTTCCTTGATCAACCAGCCGCGGTTCTCCTTGAGCAGCAGGCTGCTGTTGCTCCCCTGAAAGATCGTGTAGGCGCCGCCGAACGAGCTGGCGAGCGTCGCGCGGATATCGGCGCGCACCTTACCGAACTGCGCAAGACACGACACCGTGTCCGGGGTCTCGCGTCCGTCGCGCCACGCGGCGATTCCACCGTTGCCGACGAGGGCCGTCGGCCTGGAGCCGAGATACTGCGCGATCAGATCGAATTGATGGATCGAGACCTCTCCGATCAGGCCTGGCGATCCCTTCTCGAGCCGCCAGTTCGCCGCGCGCTCGCGCTCCGCGGTGCTTGCGGCGCGGCGCCAGCTCTCCTTTCGGCTCCACTGGGCGTTGACGAGCGCGACGTCGCCGAGCACCCCGCTCTTCACGAACTGCAGCACGTGCCGGTAGAGCGGGTTCGACCGCCCCTGCAGTCCGCCCTGGAACACGATGCCCGTCGCCGAACGCGCGGCGCTGCCGATCGCGCGCACGTCATCGATCGATGAAGCAATCGGCGCTTCGCAGTAAAGATGCTTGCCCGCCTGCAATGCGGCGACGGCGATCTCGCGGTGCAGATGGCTGGGCGTCGCGACGACGACGGCGTCGACAGTCGGGGAATCGAGGACGCGGCGCCAATCCGCGAAGGCTTCCGCCTTCGGCGCGCTGGACGCGGCGCGCTTCAGAAAAGGCTCGTAGACGTCGCACAGCGCGGTGACCTGCGCGGTCTGAGTGCGGCCGAGCGCCTCGACGATCTCACGGCCCCAGACGCCAACACCGATGACGCCGAACCGGAGAGCGGGACCAGCGATCGGTACTGCCGCGGGCGCCTGCGCACTTCCGAGCCCCTGCCGGCTGAGAAGCAGCGCAAGCGTGGCTCCCGCGGTTTTCAGAAACTCTCGACGTTCGAGGGGGACATGCATGGCGCGGTTGCGCGCCGTTCGAGCAAGAAGCGAACCTGTGGACAGATCGCGAAAAACGGGCGCGATCGGTGGGATCGCGGCCTATTACGACAATGGAGCGAGGACGGGTGCCGGATTCCCGGCACCCGAAACGGGAATTACTTCCGCTTGCGCGATCCTCCCTTGCGGCTGCTCGAGGACGAGCGGCCGCTGGATGATCCGGAAGAGCGACTCGCGGATCGGCCCGACGAGCGTCCCGACGAACGCGACGCTGAACCGGAGGAGCGGCCCGCCGAACGGCCGGAGGAAGTCGCGTCTTCCTCTTCCTCGTCCCCTTCGGCGCTGCCGTGCGCTGCGGTGGCGGCTTCCTGATTGATCCCGCTTTCCGCGAGCTGGGTCAGTTTCTCGTCGGTCGCTTTCTCCTCCTGCAGGATCTCTTCGAGGAGCCCGACCGCCTGGTTGTGTCCCATCGCCTTCGCCCACGCGACCAGCGTCCCGTAGGCGGCCATTTCGTAGTGCTCCGCGCGCTGCGCCGCCGCGATCAGGCACGCGTCCATCGTCGTGCCCTCGAAATCCTCTTCCATGATCGCCTTGCCCTCTTCGATGATCCCGGCAACGCCGTCGCAGTGTTTGCCGCGGACCTTCTCATTCAGGCTGGCGAAGACCTGTTCGAGGCGCTCGGCGTGTCCCTGCGTTTCCTGAAGATGCGTTTGGAAGGCGGTGCGCAGCTCGTCGGATTCGGCCGCTTTGGCCATTTTGGGCAGCGCTTTGATCAGCTGTTTCTCCGCGTCGTAAGCATCGCGGAGCTCGTCGAGAAATGCGTCGTGCAGGGTCATGGTTTCAGGCATGTGTGCTTCTCTCCTCTGAGATCTAAACGCGCCGCGGATCCACCGTCCGGGTAATCAGTGACGTGTCAGCTCGTCCGCTGACGCTCGCGCGCGATTCAGGATGGGGGTGAACTGATTGTTTGCTGGAAGGATGCGAGCGGGCGTCGCGGGAACCGGGCATCGCCATCTGTGTGTGAGTTATCTGTTGCTGCATGAGCGGTCACGAAGTACGCAAAACAACGCGGCCCCACTCTGCAACTCCTGCGCCCGCCGAAACGGGGACAGTCCCAGTTTTCCACGATCGCCCGAAAGTAGGCCGAAAACAGAAAACTGGGACAGTCCCGGTTTCTGTATACAGAAACGGGGACAGGTCCAGTTTCGGAAACCGGGACAGTCCCAATTAGCGCGGGAGGGGAAGACGCCATCTGGGTCGCTGACGGCGCTGCGCGGAGCCGATCCGCACAGCTCGTCAGCGCGGTGACGGCGGTTAGACCATGTTCTCCGTGCGATCCGATCCCAACTGCTTCACCAGTTTGTTGTACAGCCCCATGATCAGCAGCGTCGGGGCCCACTGCCCGATGAACAGGCTTGCGTGCTTGTTCCCCATGACCTGCAGCGTCGCGGACGTCGCCATGCAGCCGACCGCGGCCCACAGGAACGTGTCGGAGGGAAGCTTCGCCGTCTGCGATTCAATCGCCCGGGCGACCGGGCCTTCGGTGTGTGATGCGGTATCCATTTGCGCGAGTGCCATACGAGAGATCTCCTTGCGGGTATGTGTGACGATGTGGGTGCCGTTGCAAGACTGTGACCTGCCTTGTCACGCCCCGGCCGTAAGGTCTCGTTGACGTAGAATGACACCCACACTCGTGAGCACCCCGGCGCGAAGACTGTTCGATCTCTCCACGCTCGATGCAGTCGAATGGCTGCGGCAGCAGCCGTCCGAATCGATCGATCTGATCGTCACCGATCCCGCTTACGAATCGCTGGAAAAACATCGCGCCGTCGGGACCACGACGCGGCTGAAGCACAGCAAAGCCTCGAGCAACGACTGGTTCACCGTCTTCCCCAACGCGCGGTTTGGCGAGCTCTTCACGGAAGCGTTCCGCGTGCTCAAGCGGAATACGCACCTTTATCTGTTCTGCGACGCGGAAACGATGTTCATCGCCAAGCCGCAGGCGGAGCAGGCGGGGTTCCATTTCTGGAAGCCGCTGGTCTGGGACAAACAGACGATCGGCATGGGCTATCACTATCGCGCCCGCTACGAGTTCATCCTGTTTTTCGAGAAAGGCAAGCGGCGCCTGAACAATCTTGGCATCGCCGACGTGATCGCTGTGCCGCGCGTGCACCGCGGCTATCCGGCAGAGAAGCCCCCGGCCGTCTCGGAAGTCCTGATCCACCAGAGCAGCGCCATTGGCGAGCTCGTCGCCGATCCCTTCATGGGCTCGGGCAGCGTCGGCGTTGCTGCCCTGCGCGCCGGACGCATCTTCGCCGGCACCGATCTCAACCCGGAAGCCGTACGCCTGACCGCCGACCGGCTCGCGCAGTTCGGCCAGGGACGCGCGCCCGCAGACCTGCCGGCGGCGCCCGCCAACCTGCTCGAATTGTCGGACTCGGCTTTGTGACCGGGGCGGATTACGCCAATCTGGTCGCGATGTATCTGTCCCGCCGCTTTGGCCCGCGCGGGCTGAAGGTCTATCGCGAAGTTCGCGTCGGCAAGTCGATCATCGGCAAGAACCGGTGCATTGACGTGTTCTGCGTCCGCGAATCCGACAGCCGGGCCTTTGCTGTCGAGTGCAAGTTCCAGGACTCTGCAGGAACGGTGGACGAAAAGATTCCATACGCGCTCGACGACCTCGACGCGCTGCCCATGGCCGGCTGTATCGCTTATGCCGGCAAGGGCTTCTCCGATGGGGTGCTGCACATGCTCAACGCCTCCCCTCGCGCCGCCTATTGCCTCCCCTTCGACGGGCAGCTCGATTCATCGTCGGACACTCGCGAGCTCGATCATCTGCTCGCGGCGCATTTCGGGTGGTGGGATGTGATCGTCGGCCCCAAACGGCCGGTGTAGGATGCGCCCCGGGGGCGTAGCTCGCCGCTGGACCG
>JBKPSE010000326.1:0-4227 GCA_046765855.1 Acidobacteriota bacterium
TGTGGGTGATCGACGCCAAGCCCGGCGCGCAGCCGCGGCAGGTGACCAGGTCGCCGCATTCCGACGAGGGTCCGCTGTCGTGGAGCCCGGACGGAAAGCAGATCGCCTACGTCACGGGTGAAGACCTGAAATACTCCGCCTACAACCAGAACAAGCTGGCGGTCATTCCCGCGACCGGCGGGGAGCCGCGCATTCTGGCGGATTCACTCGACCGGCCGGTTCGACAGCCGCAGTTCGAGGAGGGCGGCGGCTCACTGATCTTCGTCGTCGTCGACGATCGCTCGCAGTATCCGGCGCGGGTCTCGCTGAAGGATGGCAAAGTCGAACGTCTCGTGCGCGCGAAGTCCGTCGTCAACGCGCTGTCGGCTGGACCGCTCGACGGATCGTACGCCGGCCTGATGGCGACCGACGCCGAGATGCCCGAGGTCGTCGCCGTCGAGCCCAAAGGGATCCGCCGCCTGTCGCATCAGAACGACGAGTGGCTGTCGAAAGTCCTGCTCGGGACGACCGAGGAGTTCACGTCGATCAGCAAGGACGGGACGGAAGTCCATGGCCTGCTGGTCAAGCCCGCTACGTATCAGGCCGGGCGCAAGTACCCCACGCTGCTGCGCATTCACGGCGGCCCCAATGGCCAGGACGAGCACGCGTTCAGCTTCGAACGCGAGTTCTTCGCCGCGAACGGCTACGCCGTCGTCGCCGTGAACTACCGCGGCAGCAACGGTCGCGGCAGCGTGTATCAGAAAGCGATTTTCGCGGACTGGGGCGGCAAGGAAGTGGTCGATCTGCTTGGCGCCATGGACCACGTGGTGAAGATCGGTCTCGCCGATCCGGATCGCCTCGGCATCGGCGGCTGGAGCTACGGCGGGATTCTGACCGACTACACGATTGCGACTGACGGCCGGTTCAAGGCGGCGACCAGCGGCGCCGGCAGCGCCCTTCAGCTCTCGATGTACGGCGTCGATCAATACATCACGCAGTACGAAACGGAGATCGGACCGCCGTGGAAGGCGCAGGATCTCTGGATCAAGATCTCGTATCCGTTCTTCCATGCGGACCGGATCAAGACGCCGACGCTGTTCCTGGTGGGAGAAAAGGACTTCAACGTCCCCTCAGTCGGCAGCGAGCAGATGTACCAGGCGCTCAAAAGCCTCGGCGTCGATACGCAGCTGGTGATCTATCCCAGCCAGTTCCATGGCATCACGATCCCCAGCTACAAGGTCGATCGGCTGCAGCGCTACCTGGATTGGTACAACAAGCACCTGATGCCGGGCGGCAAGACGACGACGAGCGCAGGGCGCTAGCCCTGCGTCTCGTCCTCATTCGCGCCGAGTACGTCTTCGGCCACCTTATCGCAGTCGGCCGGCATCCCCTGGTCGTCGAGCGCCTGCGCGTTTTCGTTGCCCTGCTGCGGACGGTCGGTGACCTTGTCGCCCTCGACCGCGCCTTCGTGCTCCTGTACTCGCATATATAATCCTCAGGATATGGAACGCACATTTGCCATCATCAAGCCGGACGCCGTCGCGGCACGCTACACCGGCAGGATTCTGCAGCGCATCGAGGATGCCGGATTCACCATTCGTGCCATGCGGCTGGTCCACTTGACCCAGAAAGAGGCCGAAGGCTTTTATGCGGTCCATCGCGAGCGTCCGTTTTTCGCCAGCCTGACCAGATTCATGTCATCCGGGCCCTGCGTCATCATGGCGCTGGAGGCGGCCGATGCCATCAAGAAGTGGCGCACCTTGATGGGCGTCACCGACCCGGCGAAGGCCGAGGCCAACACCCTGCGCAAGGAATTCGGCAAATCCATCGAAAACAACGCGACGCATGGCTCCGACGCTCCCGAGACGGCCGCCTTCGAGCTTGGCTACTTCTTCCGAGGGATGGAGCTCCAGTGATCGGCGAGCTGCGCGTGGAGCTGGACGCCCGACGCTGATGGCGGGGATCAAGTCCGACGCGTGGATCCGGCGGATGGCGCTCGAGCACCGGATGATCGAGCCGTTCGAGGATCGGCAGGTGCGCGAGGGGGTCGTGTCGTACGGGCTCTCCTCGTACGGCTATGACATTCGCGTCGCGGACGAGTTCAAGGTGTTCACGAATATCAACAACACCGTGATCGACCCGAAGAACTTCGATCCCAATGCGTTCGTCGACATCAAGGCCGACGTCTGCATCGTCCCGCCCAACTCGTTCGCGCTTGCGCGCACGGTGGAGTACTTCCGCATCCCGCGCGACGTGCTGACGGTGTGTCTGGGCAAGTCCACCTATGCGCGCTGCGGCATCATCGTCAACGTCACGCCGTTCGAGCCGGAGTGGGAAGGCACGGTGACGCTCGAGATCTCGAACACGACGCCGCTGCCGGCGAAGATCTACGCCAACGAGGGGCTGGCGCAGGTGCTGTTCTTCCAGGGAGACGAGCCGTGCGAGGTGTCGTACGCGGACAAGAAGGGCAAGTATCTGAAGCAGCGAGGGGTGACGCTGCCGAGAATCTGAAGGCCGGAAATCGGGCGATCGGGCACTCGGACAATCTGGCTAGATCAGCGGCACGGCCTGTTCCGCACCCATCGCGATCGCGACGTCGACTTCGGCGCCCGTCGTCTCCGGATTGATCTCCACAGTGAACGCGCCGCGGGCTTTGGCCGCGGCGACGAGACCGGCGGCAGGGTAAACCACGCTCGACGTTCCGACCGACAAAAAGACATCGCACGCCGTCGCCGCTTGCGCGGCCCTGAGCGCAGACGGCGGAATCGCTTCGCCGAACCACACTACACCCGGCCGCGCGAGGGCGCCGCACTGCGGACAGCGCGGCGGTAGAGGATCGAGCGGCACGCTCAGGTCGTCCCAGTCCGGCGCGCCGCATTGGCCGGCGCACTTCAGAGTCCAGATCGAACCGTGATAGCGGATGACGTTGCGCGTGCCGGCGCGCTCGTGCAAACCATCGACGTTCTGCGTCACGAGCGTAAATCCCGCGCGCTCGCTCCAACGGGCGATCGCCCGGTGCGCGGCATTCGGCGCGCATCCGGAGATGACCTGCCGCCGCCACGCGTACCATTCCCAGACGAGTACCGGATCGTGTTGAAAAGCCTCCGGGGTCGCGAGCTGCTGCGCCTGCCGGTTGCGCCATAGCCCACCCGCGCCACGAAAGGTCGGCACGCCGCTGGCAGCGGAGACGCCGGCGCCGGTCAGAACCGTTATCCGCTGCGCCGCCGACAGCCGGGCGCGAACCTCATTTAACCCGTCGGTCATTTCCCCCGTCTAAGTATTGACCGGAGGACGTATGAAAAAGGTGGTTTGGTCGATGGTTCTGCTCACCTTGACGCTGGGGCTCGCGCCGACCGTCGCGGCGGCGGAACAGCCGCGCCGGCAGCAGCGTGTCGAGCGGATGCAGGAGCTGCGGCAGCGCGTGCAGCAGCGTCGCGCCGAGCGGCTACGGCGGCTTGGACCTGAACGGATGCAGCAGCTGCGCGAGCGGCGCCTTACCCGTATGGATCGTAATCACGATGGCCGCATCTCGCGCCGGGAAGCGACCCGCGCCCGGCTGGCGGAGCGGCGGGCGCTGCGGCGGAGCATCCGCTAGCCGCCCACCGCATCGTCTCATCCTGTAAGGCGGCAATTCTCGCTTCGGTCCGCCGGTAGAATGAAGGCGTGCCAACACGTCCGTTGACTCACGTCCCGGTGGCCGCCGGTCCCGCGTACGCCGAGCAGATCCAGCGGCTGCCATCGAAGTTCATCGCCACGCTGGTGATCGAGCCGGATAATCGCTACAACCACAGCGCCGTGGCGGTGCACGCCGGCGGCGGCAAAATCGGCTATCTGCCGCCGGATCTGTCGCGCCGGTATTTCAACGCGCTGAAGCAGAACGCCGGCGCCGAGTGTCCCGGCTGGCGCGCGCCGCTCTCGTCGCACGAGAACACCGGCACCGATATCCTCCTCGATCTCACGGGCGTGCCGTGCGACACGTAGCAGCAGCACTCGCGTTCCTCTTTACTTTCACTGTCGCCGCGGCGCAGCCTGCCGCGACGATCCCGCCCGGCGCAGAACGCGTGTACCTCGCGCTGAAGAATCGCGTCGACGGTGACAGCGCGATGGAGATTGTCCGTTTCATGGATCAGTACTGGCGCGTTGCCGGTAATCCAGGATTCAACGCGTCCGTCGATCGCATCCGCGACGGTCTGCAGCAGGCGGGGCTGCAGGTCCGCGTCGAGGAATTCCCGCTGCGCGGTCGCGGGT
>JBKPSE010000327.1:0-8270 GCA_046765855.1 Acidobacteriota bacterium
CGGCTTTGCCGCGTGCATGACCGACGCCCGTCGTCCAGGTCCTTCACTCTATGTCGCCGTGTGCGGGCGGCGCGACGCGATCATGCCGCGCAACGTCCAGAAGGATCCGGAAGCCTCCCACACCTGGCTGCTGAAAGATGAGGTGATCCGCCGCGGCAGAGTGTATTACGGGAAGCTGGCGCGGGCGCGAACGCTGTTCATCGCACCACGGATGATCCCTTACTTCCACGCTGTGTGGGGCGTCCGCCGCGCGGACGAATCGCGACGCCTCAGTCGGGCGGCGCAGCGCATCCTGCGGGTGCTGCGCCATGAATGGGAGATGGCGACTTCGGACCTCCGCGAGGATTCGGGCGTGAAGGATCGTGCGGTGTTCACGCGGTCCCTCGACGAGCTGCAGGCGGCGATGCTGGTTGTGCCGAGCGAGGTTTATTACCAGCCCAAGTTCACATACATCTGGACGCTGGCGGTCGGCCGCTTTCCCGATCAGCTGCGGCAGCGCGTGCGCGGCGACGTAGCGCTGCGCGAGATCGCGCGCTGCTTTCTTGCCGGTGCGGGCACGACCGTGCCAGGAGAGCTCGCGCGTGTCACCGGCCTTTCACGTCCGGATGCCGGCCTCGGCAACCGCGCCCTCGTCGCCGAAGGCGCGGCGACGTCGCCGTCGAGGGGGGTCTACGTGCTGCGCACCTCGCGCGGCAGCAATGATGGACTCGCGCCGCCTCCCGGCGGCGCATTGTCCGTCGAATAGCGTGGTCCCCTGTTTGCCGATCGCAGCGTTTCGCTCGCGCCGGAACATGGCACGGAGTCCGCCGGTGTGGTAGTTTCCGACGCGCCGGCAGCCGGCGGAGGTGATGCGTGGCCAGAGTGTCGAAGGCGGAGATCAGGAATCCGAACTGGAACTCGGCGGCGCCGCTCGGCGAATTCCGGCCCTATATCAGCGAAGACGCCGACCTGCCCGAATTCACCTTCAAGGCAGTGCTCTTCGGCGCGATCTTCGGCATCATCTTCGGCGCGGTGACGGTCTATGTCGGGCTTCGCGCGGGACTCACCGTCTCTGCGTCGATCCCGATCGCGGTACTCAGCATCAGCCTGCTTCGCGCCTTCGGCAAAGCCACCATCCTCGAAAACAACATCGTCCAGACTGCCGGCTCCGCCGGGGAATCGGTTGCGGCGGGCGCCATCTTCACGCTGCCCGCGCTCATCTTCATGGGCTTCCCCTTCGAATACTCGCGCATCTTCATGCTGGCGCTGATCGGAGGGTGGATCGGCGTCCTCTTCATGATTCCGCTGCGGCGGCAGCTGATCGTTCAGGAGCACGGCAACCTTCTCTATCCGGAAGGCACGGCCTGCGCCGACGTTCTGGTCGCCGGGGAAAAGGGAGGATCGTTTGCGAGCCGCGTCTTCTGGGGACTTGGGCTCGGAGGGATGTACACCTTCCTGATGGCCACGGCGCAGATGTGGAAACAGCGTCCGCTCTACGAGCCGGCATGGCTGCCAGGCGCCTCGTTCCGCGCGGAGATCACCAGCGAATACCTGGGCGTCGGCTACATCATCGGCCCTCGCATCGCCGGAACGATTTTCGCCGGCGGCGTCTTTTCGTGGCTGGTGCTGATGCCGGCGATCAAGTTCTTCGGTGAAGGGCTCGCCACCCCGCTCTATCCCAGCACGCTTCCGATCCGAGACATGTCGCCGGGTCAGATGTGGGAGAACTACATCCGTCCGATGGGCGCCGGGGCGGTGGCCATGGCCGGCCTGATCACGTTGATGAAGACGATGCCGACGATCGTGAACGCGCTGCGCAGCGGTATCAAGGACGTGCGCGCGCAGCAGGCGGGCGCCGAGGCCGGCACCAGCCGGCTCGATCGCGACCTGTCGATGCGATGGGTGCTGCTCGGCTCCTTCGCGATCATCGTCGTGATGTGGCTGATGTTGACGTTCAACCCGATTGCCGGCGCACGGACGTCGGGGTTCGAAAACCTGATCGCCTCCTTCTTCGTGGTGCTGTTCGGGTTTCTCTTCGTCACCGTGTCGTCGCGCATCTGCGGTTTGATCGGCACGTCCGCCAATCCGGTGAGCGGCATGACGATCGCGACGCTGATGGCGACCTGCGCGATGTTCCTGGCGATGGGATGGACGGCGCCGGCCTATTCGGCTCTGGCGATCATCATCGGCGGCGTGGTCTGTGTCGCGGCCGCCAACGCCGGCGCCACCTCACAGGACCTGAAGACCGGTTTCCTCGTCGGAGCGACGCCGTACCGGCAGCAGATCGCCTTGATGATCGGGGTCATGGTTTCGGTGTTCGTGATCGGCGGAACGCTGATGCTGATGAATTTCGGGCTGTCGGAGTTCCGGCCGGTGCAGCGGCCGCTGAACATCGAGCAGGTCCGCGCCGAGCAGAGCAACCGCGGCGCGTCCGTGCGCATCGAGAAGGAGCTCGACGATCCGCATCCGCAGGTCTACAAAGACAAGAAGTACGTCCTGGTCAACGCGCTCGGCTCGCGCGATCTGCCGGACGGCAAGTATCTCTACGATCCGGCCACCGGGCAGATCGAGGTGCAGTGGATCACCGGTATCGGCAGCGACAAGGCGGCCGCGCCTCAAGGCCGGCTGATGGCGACCGTGATCACCGGCATTCTGAACCAGCGCCTGCCCTGGCGGCTCGTCGCCATGGGCGTGTTTCTGGTGATCGCGGTGGAGCTCCTCGGCATCCGCTCCCTCTCGTTCGCAGTCGGCTCGTACCTGGGCCTGCACACGACGCTGGCGATCTTTTGCGGCGGCCTGGTCCGTTGGGCGGCGGAGCGCGGACGCAAGCCCGCGGGCGGTCATGCGGAAAGCGAAGTCAGTCCCGGATCGCTGTTCGCGAGCGGCTTGATTGCGGCAGGCGGCGTGATGGGCCTGATCGCGATCATCATCAACGTGCTCGGCGATCCCGAGCTCGGCATCAAGCTGATCCCGCCGGGAATGTTCGCCCTGGGGCCGAAAATCGCGCCGGGACTCTCGACCTCGAACGTCTTCGCCGTGATCATGTTCGCGCTGCTGGCCTACTCGCTGTATCACTTCGCGCGCAAGAAGCTCGACTAGCCTCAGTTGTCGCGCAGTGCGATCGCTGGATCGATCGATCCGGCGCGCCACGCCGGCACCAGTGTCGCGGCCAGCGCCGTGGCGGCGAGCACGATCGTGATGGTCGCGAAGACGCCGCCGTCCCAGGGTTTGACCTGGAACAGGAACAGCTCCAGCTGCCGTCCGAGGAGACCGCCGATTCCAAGGCCGAGCGCCATGCCGGCGCCAATCGCGACAAGGCCGCGGCGCAGCAGCATCCAGACGATCGTGGCGCGATCGGCGCCGAGCGCCATCCGCACGCCTAGTTCCTGCGTGCGGCTGCGAACGCTGAACGCGGTGACGCCGTACAAGCCGGCCGCGGCCAGCAGCAGCGCGGCGCCGCCGAACGTCGCGAACAGCGTTCCGAACAGTCGGATCGGCCAGCTCTGATCGTAGTAAAGACTCGCGACCGTCGCCACTTTCGTCAAGGGCAAGTCACGATCGATCCGGGCGACGGCGCGGCGCACCGCGGGCAACGTCAATGCCGGGTCGCCGGCGGCCGACACCAGCAGCGCGAACCATCGTGCCGGCTCCTGCGACAGCGGCACGATCACGACATCCGTCGGCGAGGACGCGCTGGTCGTGTTGGCAAAGACCAGCGGCGGAATCACGCCGACGATCGTCCGCCATGACGAGGAGTCCGCTCCGATCCGGACGCGGCGCCCGATCGGATCCTGGCCGGGAAAGAACCGTTGCACGAAATCGCCGGATACCACGGCGACCGGCGGACCTCCGCGATCGCGGCTGTCGAACAGTCGTCCGCTTCTCGGCGCAATCGCCGTCACTTCGAAGAAGTGGTCGGAAACCGCGATGCGGCGCGCGCGGGACCGCTCGTCCGCCGCCACCGGCCGTCCTTCGATTGCCACAGGTTCGCTTCCGGCAAGATCGGGCAGCGCAGTTGTGGCCGCCGCGCCGCCGACGCCCGATTCGGCCGCGACGAGTTCGAGCAGACGCGTCTGCGCCTCTCGCACCGAGTCGCGATCGGGAAACAGCTTCGTCGGCAATTCGACTCGCGCGTGGAGCAGATTCGTGCGAAACGGGACGCCGATGCGGTTCACGGCGATGATGCTCTTGATCAGCAGCCCCGATACCAGCAGCAAGGCAAACGACAACGTCATTTGCGCCACGATCAACCAGCGGCTGAATCGGACGATGCGAAGCGCGGCCGTCGAGCGTCCGCTTTCCTTGAGCACGCCGGAGATGCCGATCATGGACGACCGCAGCGCCGGCGCCAGACTGGACGCCAGCGCGGCAAGACAGGTGAGGACGGCCGTGAACAACAGGACCCGGCCGTCGACACGCACGTCGATCCAGAAAGGCGGCGTCGAATCCGCCATGGTTGCGCGGAAGAAAGCGATGCCGCCAAACGCGATGCCGATTCCTGCCGCTGCTCCGACGCACGACAGCAGCGCCCCTTCAATCAGGAATTGCCGGATGACGCGGGCCCGTGAGGCCCCGATCGCGAGGCAGATGCCGACCTCACGCACCCGCTCCGCGGCGCGCGCGAGCAGCAGGTTCGTCACGTCGACGCAGGCAATGAGCAGCACCGCGAACACCGCGCCGAGCATCATCGTCAGCGCGCCGGTGACCTGACGGCTCATGAATCGATCGAGGAAAGGCACCGCCGACGCGGTCATGTTCGCAATCGATTCGCGTTCGAATATGCGCGCGGTCAGCGCGCGGAACTCGGCGTTTGCCGCTTTGACGCTCACGTTATCGCGCAGCCGCCCGAACACGATGACGCTTTGGTTATCGGCGCGCGTGGGCATGCGCCGCCTGGCAAGCGGGAGCCAGACGTCCTCGTCGTGAGGAAAGCCGAAGCCATGAGGCATCACACCGATTACTGTCGCCGGCGAACGATTGACACGGACGGTGCGCCCGACGACGTCCCGATCGCCGCCGAGCTGGGTGCGCCAGACCGTATCCGAGATCAGCACGACCGGCGCGGCGCCTTCAGCGGCGTCAGCCTCGGTCAGGATGCGTCCGAATGCCGGCCGGACCCGCAGGATCGCAAAGGCGGCGGAGTCGATTCGGGCAGCCTGCCACTGGCGGGGCGTGACGTCATCGGCGGCGAGCGTCGCGCCAAAGCTGCTGAACGCCGCGAGTTCCTCGAACGAGCGCTGCGCCTCACGCCATTCGAGGTAGTCGTTCATCGGGACGTCACGCGGACGCTGGTCGGAGAGGCGCGCGTCCTGTTCGCCGATGACCAGGAGACGATCGGCGCGCTCGAAGGGGAGCCCTCGCAGGAACACGCCGTCCACGATGGAGAACATCGTCGTCGTCAGTCCGATCCCAAGGGCGAGGGCGATGGCTGCCAAGGCAGACGTACCCGGCCGTTTGAGGAGGGCGCGAACGGCAAATCGAACGTCGCGGCGGAACAGCTCCATACGCCTTCTTACGGCGTTTGCGGCCGCCGGTTAACAGCGCGACCTCGCCTTCTACTTGCAGCCACCTTATTCGGCGCGACATCCTGCGGCTGGGATAAACTCCCACCTTCTCGCCCGTAGAAGGAGTATCGGATGGACACGCTGCTCCAGGATCTGAAGTTTGCGCTCCGCAGTTATCGCCGCGCGCCCGCGTTTCCGCTCGCCGCCATCGCCACGCTGGCATTGGGAATCGGCGCAACCACAGCGATCTTCAGCACGCTCAACGCCGTGCTCCTCAAGCCGCTGCCCTACCCGCAGCCCGAACATCTCTACAACATCCGGACGACGCTGACGGACGGCCGCGTCACAACCGGCATGCTGTCCAACGGCGAAATCTCGCGGCTCAATGGCACGACGACGACGATTGTCAAAGCGGCGGGACTGCAGCCGGTCGACCTCACGCTCATCCATCCGGACGGCACCCCGCAGCACGTCAAGATCTACGGCGTGACCGAAGGGTTCTTCGAAGTGTTCGGACTGCCGATGACGCTCGGCGGCTTCAAGCACGAGCACTTCGCCCCGCCCCCGCCGCCGCCGCCGCCCGCGCCCGCAGGGGCAGCGCAGGCTCCGCCCGGACCGCCGCCGGCGCCTCCCGTCGTCGTCATTTCACATCGCGTCTGGCGCGAACTGTACGGCAGCGATCCAGACATCGTCGGCAAGCCGATCCGCTTCGCGGAAGTGCCGACCACCATCGCCGGCGTGGCGCCGCGCGACTTCGATACGCCGCACGGCGGCGATTTCTGGTTCAGCCAGCAGCTCGACAAAGACGACATCAATCACTTCTTCGACGGTTACATGCGGCTGAAGCCCGGCGCGACGATCGAACGTGCCAACGCTGAAATGGCGCCGATCATGAAGCAGCTGGAGCGCGAGTTTCCGCAGGCCGATCTGAACCGCATCTACGTGACGAAGTCGCTCGTGTCGTCGGTGGTCGGCGATCTCGGACCGATCCTCGTGATCGTCATGTCGGCAACAGGGCTGCTGCTGCTGCTCGGCTGCGTCAACGTTGCCAACCTGCTGCTCGCGCGCGGCGCCGCTCGCGCCCGCGAAATGGCGGTTCGCGTCGCCATTGGCGCGCCGCGGGCGCGCATTATCCGACAGCTGCTCACCGAGTCGATCCTGCTTTCGACCCTCGGCGCGCTGCTCGGCCTCGCGCTTGCGTTCGTCGGTGTGCGCGCACTGCTGGCGCTCGGCGCGTCGAAGCTGCCACGTCTGGATGCGGTCACGTTCGACGCGCGGGTACTCGGCTTCTCGATTGTCGTTCTGGTGGTCAGCGGATTGCTCGTCGGCTTTGCGCCGGCATTGCGGCTGGCCGCGACCGATGTCCGGACGCTCATGAGCGAGAGCACGCGATCGGCGACCGGCGGGCGCGGCACCGGCCGGTGGCTCAGCGCGATGACGGTGGTCGAGATCGCGCTGGCGATCATGCTCGTCGCCGGTGCCGGGTGGCTGGTGCGCGGCTTCGCCAGCCTGCGCAGTACCGATCTCGGGTTCACGCCGGACAACCGCGTCATATTCGACGTGTCATTCCTCGGCGCGAAGTACCCGAATCCCGCATCCGTCGACACCGCGTCACGCACGCTGCGCGAGCGCCTTGCCGCCCTGCCCGGCGTCACTGCCGTCGGCGCGACGTCGAATTTCCCATTTCGAAACACGCTCGAGGGATCGCTGATCGCGCAGTTCCACGGCGAGAACGTCGATCCCGCGCACCCGATGGGCACGCGCCAGCGCCTCGTGAGCCCCGGGTATTTCCAGGCGACCGGCACACGCCTGCTGCAGGGACGCGACTTCGGTCCCGACGATCGGCAGGGTACACGCCCGGTTGTCATCATCAACAAGACGTTCGTGAACCGGTATTTGAAGGGGCGCGATCCGATCGGTGTGCAGTTCTCGGCCGGTTATCCGGCGCCCGATCCGCGCAACGAAGTGACTGTCGTCGGCGTCGTCGACGACGTCAGGCAGAAGACGGTGAAGGAAGAGCCCGAACCCGCGTTCTATTCGTCGCTGGCGCAGCTGCCGCTGCGCAGGCAGACCATCGTCGTCGCAACGGCGACTGGCGACCTGTCGTCGCTGCAATCGGCGATCCGGTCGCAAGTGCGTCAACTGGATCCGCAGATCGCCGTCGAATTCGAGCTGGTAAGGGAGCTGGTGAACGACACGCTGCGCCGCCAGCAGCTCGGCATGACGCTGATGTTGATTTTCGGCGGCGTCGCCGTCCTGCTCGCCGCGGTCGGCATCTACGGCGTCGTGGCCTACGCGGTGGCGCAGCGCCGGGGCGAGATGGCCACGCGGCTGGCACTGGGGGCCACGCCGGGCAGCGTCTTCGCGCTGGTGATGAAGCAGGGCGCGATGCTGGCGCTGATCGGGACGGCGATAGGTCTGCTGATCGCCTACCTGTCCGGCCGGATCGTCGCGAGCCGCATCTATGCGATACGCGCGTCGGATCCGGTGATGCTTGCCGCGGCGATCGTCCTGGTCGCGGGCATTACCGCGATCGCGACGATGATTCCGGCATGGCGCGCGGCGCGGCTCGCCCCCTCGGGGGTGCTGCACACCGACTAAGCTCGGTCTTCAGAGCCCTCGCCAAATTCCCCTTCTCGCCGAGAGCGAAGCGTTCGAGCGATAACCACGTCGCCACCGATCGCAACTCGTCCGACAGAGCGGCGGCGAGGCGCCGCGGATCGAATCCCGGCTCGACATACGCCGCGTGCACCATCAACGTCGACGCCTTGCGGTCGGCCTTCAGGT
>JBKPSE010000328.1:0-10703 GCA_046765855.1 Acidobacteriota bacterium
GAAGATTGCTGGCGCTGAAAGTCAGCGGACCTTCGCCGGATGCGGGAATGCGGAACAGGAACGGACGTCCCGGCGTTGCCCCGGTGATACGCGGATAGTTGATCATCGGCGCCGCCGAACGGCTGGACGCAATCGCGGGCGGCGGTTCGACTTCGGGCACGGCGACGCGGGCGGCGCTCTGGCGGCCTGGCATCGCGATGATCGCCGCGCCCGCCCACTCGGCATTGTCGCCGGCGGTGCCATCGTTCGCATCGATCACCGCGAGCGTCAGCTTCTGTGCGTTGGTCAGATCGATCGATATCGGCTTCGGCGCGTCGCCGCGCTTCATCACGTCCGATTCGAATACTTTCTTGCCATCGATCCAGGCGGCGAAGATCACGCTGCCGAGCACGGACGGCGCAAGATTCGGCGGCGGCACATCGTCCACGCCGACGATCGCGACGATCTTCGACGCGGCTCCGCCGAGTTCGATCGAAATGTCGCCGTCGGACTGGAGCGCCAATGCGTGTGTGAATGTCGCACCGCCCAGTTTGAACGCCGGCGCGGCGGCGGGCTGACCTCTTTGCCCGCGAGGACGCCGGATCGGCGCCTTGCTGAGATCGAGCGTGTCGATCCAGACGCCGTTCGCAGGTGGATCGGCGCCCTGCAAAGCGGCCGCATCCTGACGGGATCCGGCAACCGGCGACGCGAACCCGAGCGTGAGCGCAACGACGGAGAGCAGGCGAAGGCGCGGCATGAACATGCGCGCATTCTACGCTAGCGCGAAGGGTTGCAGCCCGGCATCCGGAACGCGCCGATCCTGGTCGAGTAGGCGCTCGCGCCTTTCTTGAGGTAGTCGCCGACGTACCAGATCGTGCAGTCGTCGGACGGATCGATGGCGGTCGTCGTATAGTCCTCCCACCGCTCCGTCTGGCGCGGCGCCGTCGTCTGCGCGGTCTCACCCTCGACGAGGATCGTTTCCGCGAGCGTCAGCACGCCGGGCGGATCGTCGGGCTGACGACCGGCAAACCGCTGTCCGGCGAAATTCGGCGAACCGCCGAAGGAATAGCCAATCCCGATGTTGCCGAATTTGTCGATCGCCGGACTCGCCATCCAGCGATAGAACGCATCGGGCGCGTAAGTGCCTTGCTGGCGCAGGCGCACCCGCCGCGACTTGTCGATCTGCAGCTCGTACCAGCGCACGCCGCCGCCGCCGGCCGCGGAGTTGACCGAATGCACCGCGACGATCGACTCGCGACCGCCGACCTTGCGGTACACCGTCCGCGACATGATCTTGTCACCCTGCGCATCGAGGCGATGGTCGGTGCCCGGCTGCGGCACGCAGTTCGTCAGCTGGCCGTCGCACAGGTAGTGATACGGCGCCACGTCGATCTTTTCCGGCCCGATGAGTGTCGTATTTGCCGGTGTCTTCCAGTCGACGTGGAACTGCCACGCGTCGATCGTGTCAGCTTCGAAGATCTTGTCGAGCTGTGTGCCACCCGCCGCGAGCATGACGTTGGGCGCGCCGTTGGGAGGCGTCGCCTTTCCATCGATGTCCGCGTTGTTGAGAAAGTTGACGTTGTGCAGGATCTTGCATTGCTCGCGTGCCGGCTGCCCGTTCAGCATGCGCGCGCGATCGACGACGCAGGCGTGTTTCTCCGTGGCGATCTCGTCCGAGATCCGGTTGTCGCCGGTGCTCGTGGGCACGTAGTAACCGTCGATCCAGATCGCCGGACGCGGATAGTCGGGAAACAGCGGACGTTCGAAGGCGTAGCGATAATAGGGGCCGATCGGATCGGGTCCGGTGCTGATCGCGTAGCACATCCCGTAAGTCGACGGCGGCGGTGGCGGGGGCGGCGTCGCCGGCTGTCCCGCTGGCTGGGCCCGTCCTCGTCCTTGCGGCGGAGACGGCGGCGGCGGCGGATTGGACGGCAGCCTCACGGCCGGACCCGGCGATGACGCCTGTCCCGGCCTCGCAAGCATGCCGGGCGGCGCGGACTGCTCGAGCGGCGGCCGTTCGCCGACCTCAGCGAGCGGGACGCGCGAAAAGATCGGCATCGTGATCAGCCACCGATCCGCGAGCTGGTCGTAGCGGACGACCGCATCGCCGTTGTTGCGCGCCTCGCAGGGACCGCCGAGTCCGGCGAACACCGTGTTGGTCGTCACGGCGCCGTACAAGACTTTGCCGGTCGCCTCGTACTTCTTCCCTTTCTTCGTGAAGATAGCGAGACGCGAATTCACCGTCTGCACGATGGCATCGGGACCGACGGCGAGACTGTTGTCGGACGGATTCCTCCCCTCGGACTTGCCGTGCGGCCCTTCGAAGCCGACGCCGAGGCCGTCGAAGCTTTCGGCGAGTCTCGCCGGGGGCTTGCGCCCTGGCGACGTCTGCTCGACGTTGGGTTGAGCGGGAATCGTGGCGAGCATCAGCACGAGAACGGCGAGCAAGCGTTGAATCATGTTTTGTCCCGACGTGTATACCAGAACTCGAGCCCCTCACGGGTTTTGAGCGACCCCGGCCACATCATCCGCAGCATCAGCCACAAGCTGTGGGTCATCGAGTAGTGCTCCGCCTTTCGCGCCGACGTGAGCACGGCGTCGCGCAGCACCACGAAGCGGCCGATCCGCTTCATCGCCCGGCTCAAGTGGATCTCCTCGCTGGCGAAGTAGCGCTCGTCGAAGCCTCCGGCGCGCTCGAAGGCGTCGCGCCGGGCGAAGAAAAAGCATCCCGGCGCCCACTGCGCGGTGCGCATGATCCAGGCCGCCAACGCGATGGCGCGGCGCGCCCACCTCGGCGCTGTCGGTTCGAACGTGACCGCGGATCCGCCGCCCACCGCACCCGCGCGCATCGTATCCAGCGCGGCGCCCAGGACTCGCGGCGGCACGATGGTGTCTGCGTCGACGAAGACGAACATGTCGCCCGCCGCGGCACGCGCGCCGGCGTTGCGCGCGGCGGCAATCTGGTGGACGCTCACGGTGACGACCCGTGCGCCGTGCGCTTCCGCAATCGCTCCGGTCGCGTCGCTGGAACTGTCGTTGACGACCAGGATCTCGTGCGGCTCGTCCAGTCCGCGCGCCGCGGCCGCCAGCGCGGCCAGCGTCGGGCCGATCAGCTTCTCTTCGTTATGCGCCGGAATGATGATCGACAACATCTGCGATGGTCGTCGCCAGGTGTTCCGCGTCGGCGGCATCGAACGGCATCGGCGGCCGGATCTTGATTACGTTGTGGAACGGCCCGTCGGTCCCCAGGAGAATGCCGCGGTCGCGCATGGCGTTGGAAACCGCGGCGGCCTCCTCGGTGGCCGGCTCCAGCGTCTCGCGGTTCTTCACCAGCTCGATACCGATGAACAGACCCGACCCGCGAATGTCGCCGACCAGCGGCTGATCGCGAAGCAACGCGCGAAGACGCTGCAACAAGACGCTGCCAACCTCGCGCGCGTGATCCTGAAGGCGCTCTTCCTCGACGACGTCGAGTACGGAGAGCCCGACCGCACAGGCCACAGTGCTGCCGCCGAACGTACTGAAGAACTCCATCCCGTTGTCGAATGACGCCGCAATCTCCGGCGTCGTCACCACCGCGGCCAGCGGATATCCGTTGCCGATCGGCTTGCCGAGCGCGACGATGTCGGGGACGACGTGCTGGTCCTCGAACGCGTAGAAGCTCGTTCCCATGCGTCCGTAAGCCGTCTGGACTTCGTCGGCGATGCAGACGCCGCCGGCAGCGCGCACGATCGCATAAACAGAGGCGAGATAGCGATCCGGCAGGATGATCTGTCCGCCCACACTGGGTGCGCTCTCCGCGATGAACGCGGATGGATTACGCACGTAGCGCGCGAACTCGGCGTACTTCTCGCCGGCGCGCGAATCGTCGCGCCTGTACTTGCCTCGGTATGTATCGGGCAGGGGGAGTACATGCACCCACGGCGGCGCCCCTTCCCCACCCGGTCCGTTGAACTTGTAGGGGCTGACGTCGATCAGGGTCGTCGTGTTGCCATGATACGCGCCGTCCAGCACGATCACGTCGCGCCTGCGGGTATGGGCGCGGGCGAGACGCAGCGCGAGCTCGTTCGCCTCGCTGCCGGAATTGACGAAATAGCAGACGCGCAGCGGCGACGGCAGCGTCGCCACCAGGCGCTCGGCAAACATCGCCAGCTTGTCGTGCAGATACCGCGTGTTGGTGTTCAGGACCAGCATCTGCTCGGTCGCGGCGCGGACGACGCGCGGATTGCTGTGGCCGACGTGCGGAACGTTGTTGTAGGCGTCGAGATACTGGCGTCCCGCTTCGTCGTAGAGATACTGCATCCAGCCGCGCACGATCTTGACCGGCTGGCGGTAGGCGACCGAAAGATTGCGGCCGATTACCCGGCGCCGCGCGGCCAGCGTCTCTTCCGGCGTCCGTCCGCGCGCACTGCGGAAGGCAGCCTCCACCGCCGCAGGATCGAGCGCGGCAAGTCGGGGCAGCGTCACGGCGATCGGACCCTGGCTCACACCCAGATACGCGTCGCCGGGGCGTTGCTGTTGCTGCCGCTCCGCAATGCACACACTCATGCACAGGCGAAGCAGCACCAATCCGAACAGCGCCGCAATCTCGGTGTCGTGCACCGCGCGGCGGCGGTGATAGCCGCGAACGACCGACACCGCCGCGGCAAGCGGATCGTCCTTGCCGAGAACGGCGTATGCAATCGCGATGGCGAGATCGGCGATCGCGTACGAATGAACGATGTCCCCGAAATCGACGATACCTGTGACAGTGAATTGGCTCTGACCCGTGAACTGGTTGTGACCGGCGTACTGGTTGTGACCGGCGTACCGGTTGTGACCGGCGTACCGGTTCTGAACGGTGAACTGGCTCTGTAGGCAGCTTCCGCCTTTAGACGGAAGCTCCACCAGCACGTTGTAATCGTTGGGATCGTTGTGGACCGCGGCGCGGCGAAGCGTCGCGCGGCGCGCCGCCTCGTCGCGCTCGATGCGCTCGACGAGGCCGGAGACGAGCGCGCGCATTCCTCGATCGGCGAGCGATGGCGCGACCTCCCGGCAGAGTGCCGGTCCGCGTGCGAGGTCCCAATGGAACTCCCGATGAATCGCCGGATGATCGAACCCGTCGAGCGCCGCGTCAACTTCGGCGACTGCGGCGCCCACCGTTTCGAGCAGCGCCGGACTGTGATCGGCAATGAGGCCAAGCGGCTCCCCCGGCAACCAGGTGAAAAGCCGCACGAAGTGCCGCCCGCCGGACGCCGAAGACACCGACGCGATGGGGTCACCGCCGAGGGAGGGGATGACTCGAGGACAGAGAGTCGTCGAGCGCGCGACGTGTGCGAGGGCGGCGTTCTGCGCCTCGAGAAGCGCCCGATCGTCCGCCGCGTTGGCGATCTTCAGCACGAAGCGATCGCCGGCGGCGGTTCGCAACGAGAAATTCTGATCGCGCTCGCTCGGGAGCGGCGACGCGTCGGCGGCAACGCCGAACAATCGATCGGCAAGGGCGGATGCCTCGGCCGCGGTGAAGGCCGGCGCACGGTGAATCACATCCATCGACCTGGTGATCAAATCACCAAATCGGCAAAATCGCGAAATCTACAGGTCTCGGCGCTGGAACTGCCAATAGGCCGCCGCCGACATGAGCAGCGACAGGGTGATCAGCACCAGGAGGTTGCGCGCCATCGCCGCGTCGCCGGCAATCACCGATAGAGCCGGATAGTAATGGAAGGGTGAGATCCACGCCACGCTCTCCATCGCCCGCCAGCCGAGCGCCAGGAAATCCAGGATGTAGGCGATCACCGTGCACAGCGCGACCAGCGTGAATGCCGGCGCCCACCGGCGCGAGCTCGCGGCGACCAGGAGCGCGAATCCGCAGAAGCACGACGCCAGCACATACAGATTGAGCAGAAGCCGGACGCGCAACTGCGCGCTGGGAAGGTCGAGTCCGGCCGCATCGAACACGCGAGTGCCGATCCACGTGCCCAAGGCCATCAGCCCGATGACCAGCGCCACAGCGCCATGGGCGAGGAGGATCGAACGCGTCAACAACCGATGGCGTGGAACCGAGCGGGCCAGTTCGAGATCGACAAGACCCGCCTCGACTTCGTGCGCCACCTCCGTTGCGATGTACATGGCGAGAACGGCGACGAGCAGGCAGACGACAGGGTGGAAATAGCCGAACGCGACCGTGCCGCGAAACGTCGCCAGAATCATCGCCTTGCTGCCGAGGCCGCGCTGCAGGAATGCCGGCATCAGGTTGGCCAGGTTCCCGAACGCATTCATCCGATGAACCTCGACGGCCTGGCCGATGATCACGAGCTGGAACACGCACAACAGCAGGCCGACGCCGAGCAGGGGAAAACGCGCCCTCGCCGCCGAGCGTTGCAGCAGGGCAATCATCTCCGCGCACCGCCATAGAACAGGGCGATGTAGTCTTCGAGCTTGAACGGGTCGACGGCGATATCCTGCACGCCGCGATTGCGCAGACTGTCCAGCAGCGGCCCGAGCGGCCCGCGCACCTCGACCGTCATCGGCGGCTCTCCGGTGCCGAACGTCACCGTCACCTTGCGCATCGCGTTCTGGCGGATGTCGTCGATGGTGCTCGTGGTGACCATGCGGCCGCCGCGCACGAGCCCGATCCGATCGCAGGTCGATTCCACTTCGGTCAGCACGTGCGACGACAGGAACACGGTCGAGCGCCCTTCGCGCTTCAGCTCCCCCAGCGTCTCGCGGAAGGCCTGCACCATCAGCGGGTCGAGGCCGGCGGTCGGCTCGTCCAGGATCACCACGTCCGGCCGTGTCATCAGCGCCTGGATGATGCCGATCTTCTGCTTCATGCCGTGCGACTGCTCGCGCAAGCGCCGGCGCTGATCGACCTCGCTCACATCGAAACGGGCGAGCAGGTGCTGAAGGTAACGCGGGTCGACGGCGCGGTCGTCGAGCCGTGCGAGATAATCCAGATAGCCGCGCGCGCTCAGATCCGGATAGATCGGCAGATCTCCAGGCAGATAACCGATGCGGCGACGTGCCGCGAGACTCTGCCGATGGCAGTCGATCCCCAGCACCGACGCGGATCCGCGCGACGGCCGCAGCAGATCGAGCAGCAGCCGGATGGTCGTGGTCTTGCCGGCGCCGTTGGCGCCCAGAAATCCGTAGACTTCGCCGCGCCCGACCTCGAACGACAGGTCTTCGACGCCGACGACCTGACCGAAGTATTTGGTCAGACCGTCGGCGCGAATCGCCGCGTCGCCCGCGCCGTTCATCGTCCGTGCTTCAGCCGGGTGAGCTCGCGCAGCGAGAGCAGGAACACGTCGTGCGACGGCACCGCGCTTCCTTCGCCGGTGATTACGATTTCACCATCCTGGTGCGGCACGCTGAAGGCATTGGCGTCGAGCGACGCCGCGCTCACGTGCTTCAGCTGTTTGTAGGACAGGCTGTAGTCCTGCTTGAGAAAGGAGCCGCGCACCGCGAACTCGACGATGCTGTAGTCGCGTGCGTCGATGAGCACGCGCGCTTCGGTCAGATCCCACACCGGGTTCGTGCCCGGATCGCTGACGCGCGGCACTTCGATGCGATAGAGCTTGCCGTTCGATCCGTCGATCGTCTCGATCAGCTGGTTGCCGCTGGCCTGCATCATCGCGATCGAGGCCTGCATGTGCAGGCGCTGCATCTCGGGCAGCGACAGGTTGCGCGCCGCTGCCGGCAGCGACACCTCGAAGCGATAGGCCTGCCCTTCGATCGAAAACGCCGCGACGCGGCGTCCTGCCGCGGGATCCTCGGCGATCGACGTGACCATCTTTCCGTCGGCGGCGTAGCTGGCGAACCGGAACCGGCCCGGCACGTTGTGATCGATCGCCTGCCAGATGCGATAGGCGCCGTCGGTCTGATCCGCCATCATCTCCTTGGGAACGCCCTCGAGCAGCAACTCGTACTCGAGTACTTCCACGCCAGTGGTCGGCGCCGCGGCAAGCTGCGTCGCCGATCGCGCGAGAATCTCCGCGGCTGAGACGGTCGCATCCGCCTTGCGGATTGAGGGCGCCACGAACAGGACCGCGACGATGGTCGCCGCCGCGACGGCCAGCGATCCGTACAACCATCGGCCGGCGGCGGGTCCGCGTCGCGGCTCGTCGCGCAGCCGCGTGGCGCCGTGCCGCAAATCCACTCGCGCCGCCACCGCAGCCGGCAGCTCGACCGGCGGATTCAATGTCGACCCCATCGCCGCCATTCTCGCTTCGCGCGCACGCAGCCGCGCGCCGCAGCGCACGCACGACGCCGCATGCCGCGCCATCTCACTGCTGCCCTCGCCATCAGCGAGCGCCTGGATATCAATGTCCTGTAAGCAAGTCATATTCATTCCGAGGGGTTGCCGCCCTCGGACTCCGCTACACGCTCGCTCGCGGGGGCCCCACTGTCCCCGCGCCGCTTGCGTGGCCTTCACCCTCGTAGTGCTGTGCCGAACCCGCCGTCGTCCTGGCGGCGGGCACTCGCTCGCGTTCGCTGCCGTCCGGCACAGGCCGTGTCGCCGCCCAGCGATCGACCGCGCGCGCGAGCAGCCGGCCGACGGATGTCGGCTTGATACCCGAGGCTGCCGCTATGTCCCGATACGAGAGTCCCTGCGCGCGCAGCAGCAATAGCAGGCGATCCCGCTCGGGCAGTCGCCGCAGCGTCTCGCGCGCGTGCTTCAGACGACCGTCTTCATCGGGAAGGTCTGGCGGCTGAACCCGAGGCTCGTGCGCCGAGGCCCACGGCACCCAGCGCATGCGGGCGCGCTGACGATCCCGCGCCGCATGTGCGGCAACCGTAAACAACCAGCCGCGCACATTGGACAAATCGCCGCCGGCCTCCAGATGCCGCATCAGCTTCAGGAAGGTTTCCTGGAGAATGTCCTCGGCATCCTGGTGATGCCGCATCAAGACCACGGCGAAACGGTAGACTGCGCCGCCGTGGCAATCGAAGAGCTCGCGCGCGGCGTCGGAGGTCTCTGACATGGGCAGTCAGAGGTATAACGCAGAAACGGAGGCATTGTGACGAGGACCGAGAACCGACGACCGAAGACGGAGAATCGCGATCCTCAACCTTCGGCCTTCGGCCTCGCCTCGCCTATCTGCGCTTATACCTGAAGGTCACGACCGCCTCCTCGTCGATGAGCAGCGGTTTCACGAACGAGTGGGACACGCCCGTGCGCGGGACTTCGATCCGGATTGGCAGCACGCCGGAGGCGCGGCGCTGCAGGTTCTGTACGTTTGCCGACGGCGCCTGGTTGTCGGCCCGTTGTGTTTCCTTCGCGTCGATAGAGGGAGTTCCGGAGCTCACGGTCACTGCTTCGGTGATCGTCCCCAGTTCGAGCGTCAGGTTGACCTGGACGCCCTGACCGGTGAACCGGATGTTCTGACGCCGGTTCTTGAAGCCGGAGAGCTGCGCATTGATCGTGACGTTGCCCGCGGGCACGTTGTAAATGCTGTAGATGCCGGATGCATCCGTAATCGACGTCTGACGCTGTCCGTTCCCTTCAATCGTCACGGTCACGCCCGGCAACGAGCCGCCGGCGGAATCGGTTACGCGGCCGACGATCTGTCCAGCGCCAGGAGCAGGAACAGGCGCAGGTGGGCCCTCATACGCGCCGCGACCGCCGCCGCCGACGCCCGCCCCGAGTCCGGCTCCATGGCCCAACCGCACCGGCATCAACCGTGCGTCTATGACGTTGCCTTCGAAACGATCGGCGCGCACGCGATCCGGAATGAACAGCTCCCAGTCGAGCACGTCGACCGGAACGTCCATCTTCGGCAGCGTCATGCGCATGTCTCCCTTCTTGAGAAACGGCGTGCCGTTGTGCAGATAGACGAACGACACCGAGTAGACGCCGGCGGGACGAAACCCGGGACGCAACAGCGGCACGCGATTGCCGTCGGCCCCCTCCACCGGCTTCGCCGGAGAGCCCGCGACTTCCACCGAGACAATCGACGCGCCCGACGGCAGCGCCACCTTCATAAATGGCTGCGCGGTGTTCCGCAGCAACAGCGTCACCTCGGTGAGGGCTCGCCCTTCCGCGGTCACCAGCGTTGTCGCGGTCGCGCGCTCCGCCACGGCGGCGAGCACCGCCGCATTGGCGAAGCGCCGGACGTTGACGGTGACCACGGGCGGTTCGTCCGTCACGCGCTGATAACGGTAGGCCGCAAGCATCGCGTCGCGTGCTACGGAGCTCAGCGCCGGATCCAGCTCGCGAATGTCCACGCGCCGCAGGCCTGGCATCTCCGGTGAGCTGATCTCCACGGTGCCGACGCCTTCTATCGCCACTTGTCCGGTTTCACGCTGGGCCGCAGGCAAGGCAGGAAGGCCTGTCTCCAGCTTGAACGAACCTCCGGTATGGGTGCGGTCGAGGCTGAGGAGGAACTGGTGCCGCCTTGCGGCAGGATCGCTGACGTAGAGAATCGCGCGTCCGGGCTGATTCTCGGACCGATCGAGCGAAGCGCCGCTGACGCTCGCGATTTCATAGCCGGCGGGAATGGCGATGTCGAATCGCGCGGGCTCTCCCTGCACGACGGTCGCATCGAGCAGCGAGACGAGGCGCACGTCGGACTCGCCGATGCTGATCACCGACTTCACGTCCGCCAGCACGCGCACGTCGCGCGGGCCGGCCGCATTCGGCGCGCTCTCGTGCGTCGACCACCAGACCTCCACGCTGCGGCCGGTCGGCACGGCAACGTCCACTGTCGTCCGGCCGTTCCCCGACGCGCGGCGCAGGACGATAC
>JBKPSE010000329.1:0-7403 GCA_046765855.1 Acidobacteriota bacterium
CCAATCGGCAATCCCAATCGGCAATCGCCAATCGGCAATCGCCAATCGAGATACTCCCCCCACCTTCATCCAAAAAGTCGTAGAAGCTCCCTCCAATTCTCTGTGCTTGACCGATTATGGTCCGCACGTATAGTTTTTCCCATTCGCGGGATTGTGCGGTCGTGACCCGGAATCGGAGGTTTCCAGGTCGCGACAATCGCGGACGTCCTGTCCGTGGTTGTCCCGCGTCGACCAGCTGAAAACCCCCATGGTGAATGCCGGACCCTTTCCGGAGGGCCGGCGTTGGAAGGATGGAGCTGTCTATGAATCGCAGTGTGTTGCGGTTGGGACTGTGTGTCCTCGTCGCCGCGGCTCTCTGCGCGCCGGGCATCGCCTGGGCGCAGGGCGCTACCAGTCAGACCCTGTCGGGAACTGTCGTCGACGTGTCGGGCGCGGTGATCCCGGGCGCGGACGTCGTCGCGAAACACGCGGGTACCGGAACCGAGACCAACGCCGTCACGAACAGCGACGGCGCTTTCTCGATGCCCAGCCTACGCATCGGCGCCTACACCGTCACCGTCAAGCTGCAGGGGTTCAAGACGGTCGTCATTCAGAACGTGGTGCTGACGGCGGCGTCGCCCGCCGACGTCAAGGCGGTCCTGGAAGTCGGCGGCGTCAGCGAGCAGATCACGGTGTCGTCGACCTCGGAAATCGTCCAGACCCAGTCGTCGGCGATCTCCCAGACGATCAACGCGAAGCAGATCACGCAGCTGCCGCTCACCACGCGCAGCGCGATGGACTTTGTCAACATGATGCCCGGGGTGACCACCGCGAACGGCAATCGCCAGGCGGTCATCAACGGCCTGCCGCGCGGCACCATCAACATCACGCTCGATGGCGTCAACGTTCAGGACAACACCTTGCGCACCAGCGACGGCTTCTTCGCCATCGTCAGTCCGCGTCTCGACGCGATCGAAGAGGTCACGGTGTCGACCGCGTCGCAGGACTCGGGCGACTCGGGCCAGGGGGCGGTGCAGGTGAAATTCGTGACCCGCAGCGGCACGAACAACTTCGCAGGCAGCGGCTACTACTTCGGGCGCCGCGACTGGCTCAACGCCAATACCTGGTTCAACAATCGCGACGGGGTCAAGAAGGCCAAGTTGAAGCAGGATCAATCCGGCTTCCGCGCCGGCGGCCCGATCGTGTTCCCCGGTTTCGACGGCCACAACAAGGCGTTCTTCTTCTTCAACTATGAAGAACTGCGCCAGCCCAACGAAGTCACGCGCAACAACCGCAACGTCCTCTCGCCGGCGGCACAGACCGGCACCTATTGCTACACCGGCGGCTGCGTCAACGTCCTGCAGCTTGCGGCGGCCAACGGGCAGCTCGCAACCCTCGATCCGACGGTCAGCAAAGTGCTGGCGGATATCCGCTCCGCGGTATCCGGCGGTTCGCTTGCCGATATCGATCAGAACGTGCAGGTGTTCACGTTCAATGTTCCCGTCGCGACGCAGCGTCGCTACCCGACCTTCAGCCTCGACTACAACCTCACGAAGGACCACCGGGCGAAGTTCGCTTACAACTACCAGAAGTTCTCCGACTATCCCGACACGCTGAATCGCATGGAGTACGCGTTCCCCGGCTTTCCAATCTCCGCGGGTCAGACGTCTGTCCGCCTTGGCTGGTCGGGGTCCATGCGCTCGACGCTCGGCAAGAATCTGGTCAATGAAGCGCGTCTTGGCTATAGCGGCGCGCCCGTAAGGTTCTTCGACGAGATGAATACCGGCATGTACGACGCCTACCAGGGATTCGAGCTGAACTTCCCGAGTGTCGGATCGGCCCTGACCGGCCCCGCGCCGACAGGAGGATTCCGGCCGCAGTCGCGCAACGCAAACAGCCTGTTGATCGACGATACGTTGAACTGGCTCAAGGGCGCGCACAGCATGAGCTTCGGCGGATCCTTTACGCAGTACGACATCTGGGCGAAGGATGTCAGGCTCATCCCGTCGATCAGCTTCCAGGTGCTCTCGAACGATCCCGCCAACGGCATGTTCGTCGGCGCGAATTTCCCTGGCGCCTCGGCGGTCAACATCACCGCGGCCTCGAACCTCTATGCCCTGCTCACGGGCCGCGTCGGCCAGATCACGGCGGATGCCCGGCTCGACGCGAGCACCGGCAAGTACGTCTACGTCGGCCCCGGCCTTCAGGAAGGACGTCTCCGCGAATACGAGGTCTTCGGGCAGGACCGCTGGCGCATCCGCCCGAACGTGACGTTGAATCTTGGCCTCCGCTACGCGCTCCAGAATCCGTTCCAGCCGAAGAACAGCCTGTACTCGCAGGCGAACATCAATCAGGTCTGCGGCATCTCGGGCGCCGCGGCCGACAATTCCTGCAACCTGTTCCGGCCGGGGAACACGCCAGGTCAGCACCCGACCTACGACCAGTACACGGCTGGATCCAAGGCGCACAACACCGATTTGAACAACTTCGCGCCGAGTGCCGGCATCGCGTGGACTCCTACACAAAGGAACGGGATGCTCGGCACGTTGATGGGACATGAAGGGGACTTCGTCGTCCGCGCCGGTTACAACCGTGCATACAGCCGTCCGGGATTGAACGACTACACCGGACGTCTGAACGCCAACCCCGGCATCCAGATCGACGCAAGCCGCACCAGCGGAAACGGCCTGCTCGGCGCCGCGCCGCTGCTGCTGCGCGATCCGAGTCGGCTCGGTCCGCCGACGACGATCCCGGAGAAGCCGACATACCCGTTGATTCCGACCGTCTCGAATTCGATCAACACCTTCGATCCGAACCTGCAGGTGCCGTCGGCGGATTCCTGGTCCGCCGGAATCCAGCGCGGCATCGGCAAGCAGATGGCCATGGAAGTCCGTTACGTCGGCACGCGCAGCCGCGACGCCTGGTCGCCGCCCGGCGCCAATGTCGGTGGGTTCAACTACAACGAGTTCGACATCACCGAGAACGGGTTCCTTGACGAATTCCGGCGCGCGCAGGCCAACCTGCAGGCCAACCTGGCGGCGACGGGCACTGCCACGTTCGCGTTCACCGGCGCGCCGGGGACCGCGCCGCTGCCGATCTTCCTGGCCTACTTCAACGCGCAGTCGGCGGCCAACGCCGGCAACGCCGCGCTCTACACCGGCGGCAACTGGACCAACGCGACGTTCCTCGGGTTCCTCGCGAGGTTCAACCCGAACCCGTTCGGGTTCGCTTCCAACAACGCGACCAACGGACTCCAGGGGAACGCCACCTTCCGCGGTAATGCGCTGAGCGCTGGAGTGCCGGCGAATTTCTTCGTCGTCAATCCGGAAGTGAGCGCGGCAAACGTGGTCAAGAATTACTACAAGACCCGTTACAACGCGCTGCAGCTCGAACTGCGCCGACGCTACGCCCAGGGCTTCCAGTTCCAGGCGAGCTACGCCTACGGCCACGAGTACGACAACCAGTTCGCGAGCTTCTTGCGAGGGGAGTACTGGCTGCGCCCGTCGGGCAATACCGGCGACATCCCGCACAACTTCAAGGTGAATGCCATCTACGACCTGCCCTTCGGCGAGGGACGCCGCTGGGTCAACACCTCGAATGGCGTGCTCAATCGCGTCGTCAGCGGCTGGCAGATTGGCGTGTTCTCGCGCCTGCAGAGCGGCACGCCGGTGAATCTCGGCAACGTGCGCCTGGTCGGAATGACGACCAAGGACGTCGAGAAGATGTTCAAGCTGCGGTTCGACGATGCGAACAAGCGGGTGTTCATGCTGCCGCAGGACGTAATTGACAACACCATCCTCGCGTTCAACGTCAGCGCGACCTCGCCGACCGGCTTCAGCAGCCTCGGGGTGCCGTCAGGGCGGTACTTCGCCCCCGCCAACGGGCCGGACTGCATCGAAGTCGGCAACGGCAACTTCGGCGACTGCGGCATTCGCGCGCTCGTCCTCAATGGCCCCATGTTCCAGCAGCACGATCTGCGCATCGCCAAGCGGACCGCAATCGTCGGCCGGACGAATCTCGAAGTCGCGGCGCAGATGCTGAACGTGTTCAACCATCCGAACTTCCTCGCGGTGGGCGGCATCGGCGGGACGACGATCGACGGATATCGCGTCACCGGACTGCAAGGACAGGACACGTCGCGGATCATTCAGTTGGAGGTTCGCTTCAACTGGTAGGACCGGAATCGGGAAATCGGGAATCGGGAAATCTGGTAATCGATACGGGGCGGCGCTGAGCGCCGTCCCGTTTTCATCTCCTGCGGAGAACTCAGCGCTCACTCAATTTTCAAGTTCCGCAGCAGGCGATCGTCGTCTGGATCGACCGTACGCAGATCGATCACCACGCGATCGTCCTGAATGCGCGCGATGACTGGGGGCTCCTGCGCCCGCAGGTACTGTTCGATTGTTTCTGCACTGGCGCCGTCGCGCGCGATTTCGATCAGCCTGGTCGGCAGTTCCGCACCCGGTGCGCTGCCGCCGCCGACGGTGGAGTAGCCGTCGATCACGCGCGCCGTCCAGCCGTTCTTGCCCAACGACGACGCGAGCGCCTCGGCGCGGCCGCCGATTTCCTCGATGCTCAGCCGCAGCATGCGTTGCACCGGCACGCCGTCGGCGCCGCGTCCGATCGCGTGTTCTTCCAGCGTCGCCTCGAGCGCCGCATACGTGAGTTTGTCCACGCGCAGCGCCCGCATCAGCGGATGTCTCCGAATCCGTTCGACCGCGTCCTCGCGTCCGGCAATGATCCCGGCCTGCGGCCCGCCCAGCAGCTTGTCGCCGCTGAAGCAGACGACGTCGGCGCCGGCGTCGATGCTTTCCGAGACAATCGGCTCGTCCCGCAGCGCCTCCGGCAGCGCCGATCGGTCCGGCCACCCCAACCAGCCGCTTCCGAGATCCTCGGCAACCGGAATGTTGAAGCGCCGGCCGAGCGCCGTCAGTTCCTCGAGCGAAGGACGCTCGGTGAATCCGACGACTTTGAAGTTGGACGGATGCACGCGCAGGATGAGCGCGGTGCGGTCGCTGATCGCGGCGGCATAATCTGCCGCGCGCGTGCGATTGGTCGTCCCCACCTCGCGCAGCAGGGCGCCCGACTGCGCCATCACGTCAGGAACGCGGAAGCCGCCGCCGATCTCGACCAGCTCGCCGCGCGAGATGATCACTTCGCGTCCCTGCGCCAGCGCTGCGAGCACGAGCAGGGTCGCCGCCGCGTTGTTGTTGACGACGACCGCGGCGGCGGCGCCGGTCAGTCTCGCGATCAGCTTCTCGGCGTGCACATCGCGGCGGCCGCGCCGCCCGGCGGCGAGATCGTACTCGAGGTTGGTGTAGCCGCCCGCGACCTCGCGCACCCGCGACAGCGCCGCGTCGGACAGCGGCGCGCGTCCGAGATTGGTGTGGACGATGACGCCGGTCGCGTTGATCGTGCGGATCAGCGAGGGCCGCATCGCGGCGCGCAGCCGCGCTTCCGTCCCCTCTTCGATCGCGCCGACGGCGTCGGCTACCGTGATTGCGGCGATGCGTCCCGCCGCCAGGCGCTCGCGCAGGTCTCCCGTTTCCGCGCGCAGCGCCTCGAGCAAGGCGCCGCGCCCGTAGCGCGTTTCCAGCGCCTGCATCGCCTCGCGCTGGCGCAACTGTTCGATCGACGGGATGACGCGGAAGTCCGTCACCTCTCGATCATAACGTGCGCCGCTGTTTCCTCGGTCCGTCGGCGAGCGCGGCGAGTGTCCGCTGCCCTGGCGGCGCGCGCCGCGAGCTCGCGATCTGTCGCTGCGTGCTACCATTCTTGTTCTTCCACCATGGCCTCGGATCCGAACGAACCGCCGCCCGTGCCGGTGCCGGACTACCGTCCGATCGAGCGCTTCTGGCCCTACGTCGATCTGCCGGAGCAGCCGAGCGACGAGGAGCTCGCCGCGCTCAGCCCCGAGTTGAGCGAGGCGCTGTTCGGCACGCCGAAGCTGCCGTTCTCGGTCACCCTGGAATTTCCAACGTTCGACGGTCCCGATTACGAGCGCGCGATCGACATGGCGCGCGCGTCGGCGGAATACCGCGCGCTCGGCGAGGGCACGCGCGTCCGGCATCGCGCCCGCTTTTTTCCGCAGGACGCGGCGCGCCTCCGCGATCTCTTCGCCATTGTCGGCCGTTTCGACGCGACCGACGTGCTCATCGACGATCGTCCGGTGCCCTACGCGCGCGAACTGTGGCTGCCGCTGTTCTGGTTTCTCATCCGGTGACGCGCATGGCCGAGACCACCGAGATTCAGCGCGACCTGCAGGCGCTCGCCGCCGGACTGAAACAGCTCGAAGCGGAATACAACATGTTCTTCTCCGGCCGGCTGCCGCGGCCGCCGTGGGAGACGCGCAACCGGGTCGCCGCGCTGGTCAAGAAATGGGACCGCGGCTACATCCAGTCGGCGATGGAGCGTTTTCAGTTCGACACGCTGCAGCGCCGCTTTCAGACGTTCGTCGATCTCTGGGATCGCGGCCTGCGCTCGCGTGAAGAAGGACGCCCCGGCCCGTTCGCGGCGCCGCCGCCCAAGGAAGTGCGCAAGCCGAAACCGCCGGAAGCGAAGGTGCTGCACGTCGCCGCCTTCAAGGATCCGATGCGCGAGATGGACAAGCTGCACACGCTCTACGATTCCCTGATGGACGCGCGCCGCGAAGCGGGCGACGACGTGGTGCCGTTCCATCGTTTCGCCGCGCTGGTGAAGGATCAGGTGAACAAGTTGAAATCGCAGGAATCGGAACAGGTCGCCTTCCGCGTGGCGGTGATCGACGGCAAAGTGAACTTTACGGCGAGAAACGTCAAACAGGAGGACGAAGGCTAACCAGCGGCGGGAAGCGGGAAGCGGGAAGCGGGAACCGGAAGCTGGAAGCTGGAAGCTGGAAGCTGAAAACTGATATCTGACAAACGAAACCGGAGAGGCCCGCGGCCCCTCCGGCTTCGGCCAATGACTAGGCGGGTTTCGTGACGTTGCCGGCCTGCGGGCCCTTGGGGCCGTCGACGATCTCGAACTCGACGGCTTGACCTTCTTCGAGCGTCCGGAATCCGTTCCCCTGGACGGCCGAGAAGTGCACGAAGACGTCGCTGCCGCCGTCGCGCTCAATGAACCCGTAGCCCTTGGCGTTGTTGAACCACTTGACCTTGCCTGTGATACGCATCGTACTTTTCTTCCTTGCAAGCGCGGCGCTGCGGCCGCATGACACCTGCTCGGCGCCTTCCGCCCGCAGGCAGAGAAGGCCCGAACATACAAAAAGGCCGCGCGAGTGCGCGGCCTCGGCTTGCGACGCTGGCCCGCCAGCGCCGAGGGAATAGGAGCCGTCGCCGCGGGAATGTGTCAAGAAAAACGCCAAATATGCGCGCAATTCTGAGTGTTTCGGACAAAACCGGCCTGATCGATTTCGCCCGCGGCCTGAGCGCCCGCGGCGTCCAGCT
>JBKPSE010000330.1:0-4716 GCA_046765855.1 Acidobacteriota bacterium
GTCCTGAACTGCCCGACGATGCTGTCGACCCAGCGGACCACGATGATGTTGAACTTGGGGGGATAGTTCTTCGGATAAGTGGCCGCGACGCGGTGTGCGACGCCGTCGAGATCCGCGGTCGCCTGCTCGAGGGTGACGCCAGTCTTGAGGCGCGCCTGGAACAGAAAAAAGCGATCCTGGATTTCGGGATCCGCGCGCGTCAGTTTGACCGGCAGATAAATGTCGGCCGCAAGCTTCGTGAATCGATTCGGCATGACGCCGACAATCGTTCGCGGCGTGCCGTTGAGCACCAGCACCTGCCCAATGACATTGGGATCGCCGTTGAACAGCTTGATCCACATCTTGTGCGCCATCACCGCGACCGGCGGCGCGCCAGGTTCGCCGTCCGCCGGATTCAAGGCGCGGCCGAGAAGCGGGTTGACGCCGAGAAAGGCAAACATGTTCGGCGTGACGGTGCCGCCGACGACCTGTTCGGTGCCGCCGTTGATGCTCAGAAGCACGTCGGCCGGCACGCCGCCGATCGCGTCCTCGATGACGCGGCTGTGCTCGAGGTAATCGAGGAACTCCGGTGTTCGCAACGCCGGCCGGCCGAACGGCTGCGGATTAGTGGCATCGTGGACGCGAATCGCGATGACGCGGTCCGCGTCGCGATACGGAAACGGATCCAGCAGGACGTTCTGGACGACGCTGAAGATCGTGGTCGCTGCGCCGATGCCCAGCGCAAGGGTCACAATCGCCAGCGCAGTGAATGCCGGCTGAGCAACCAGGGACCGGAGCCCGTATCGAACGTCGTGCCACATGGCGTCACCCGCATCATCGAGAAAAATGGAACGGCGTCCGACGATGGTTTCCGACGACTTCCCCGGTCCGGATTGTCACGACGAAAATGCCCGAATCCCCGGCCTTGCCGGGCGCGTCATGGGCGCGACAACGGGCGGACGGCCACCCGTGCGAATTATGTGTTCGATCGACTGCGCCTACAATCCGCGCTCGCCGCGGCGTCGGGCGCGGTCGTTACGTTGAAGTACTACTATAATCAAGAGTTGCTCGACTTCATTCGGACCATCGTCGCTGAGGACCTCGCCGCCGGCCGCAACGGCGGCCGTGTCGCGACCCGTTTTCCGCCGGAGCCGAACGGCTACCTGCACATCGGGCACGCCAAGTCCATCTGCCTCAACTTCGGCATCGCGCGTGACTACGGCGGCACGTGCAACCTGCGCTTCGACGACACCAACCCGGCCAAGGAAGACGTCGAATACGTCGAATCCATCGAGGACGACGTGCGATGGCTCGGCTTCGAGTGGACCGGGCTGCACTTCGCTTCGGACTACTTCGAGCAGCTCTACGAGTACGCCGTCTACCTGATTCGGCAGGGGAAGGCTTACGTCGACAGCCAGTCCGCCGACGACATCCGGCGCCATCGCGGCACGCTGACCGAGCCAGGCGTGGACAGCCCGTTCCGCAACCGCAGCGCTGCCGAAAACGAGGACCTGTTCGCGCGCATGCGCGCCGGCGAGTTCGCCGACGGTGCCCACGTGCTGCGCGCGCGCATCGACATGGCATCGCCGAACATAAATATGCGCGACCCGGTGCTCTATCGGATAAGGCGCGCGCACCACCATCGCACCGGCGATGCGTGGTGCATTTATCCGATGTACGACTTCGCCCATCCGCCCTCCGATGCGCTCGAGAAGATCACCCACTCGCTCTGCACGCTCGAGTTCGAGGATCACCGTCCGCTCTACGACTGGCTGGTCGAAACCCTGCCGGTGCCGGCGCGCCCGAGGCAGATCGAATTCGCCCGTCTGAATCTCACCTACACGGTGATGAGCAAGCGCAAGCTCCTGGAGCTCGTTCAGGAGCGGCACGTGTCCGGTTGGGACGACCCGCGCATGCCCACCATTGTCGGCATGCGGCGCCGCGGCTATACGGCGGCGGCGATCCGCGCGTTCTGCGATCGAATCGGCGTTGCCAAACGCGAGAATCTCGTCGACGTCGCGCTGCTCGAGCACGCCGTGCGCGAGGATCTCAACAAGCACGCGCTGCGCGTGATGGGCGTCGTCCGACCGCTGAAGGTCGTGATCGACAACTATCCCGAAGGCCGGACGGAATATCTCGACGTCGTCAACAACCCTGAGGAGCCGGAGGCCGGCACTCGCAAGGTGCCGTTTTCACGCGAGCTTTTCCTCGAGCGCGACGACTTCCGCGAGGATCCGCCCAAGAAGTTCTTCCGCCTGGCGCCCGGCCGCGAAGTGCGGCTGCGCTGCGGCTACTTCATCACCTGCCAGCGCGCGGTAAAGGATCCGGTGACCGGTGAAATCGTCGAATTGCGCTGCACCTACGATCCGGCAACGCGCGGCGGCGATGCACCCGACGGGCGCAAGGTGAAGGCGACGCTGCACTGGGTATCCGCGGCGCACGCCGTCGATGCCGAGGTGCGGCTTTACGACCGCTTGTTCAACGTGGAGGAACCGGGCAAAGCGGAAGACTACCGAAGCGTGCTCAATCCCGCTTCGCTGGAGGTCGTGGCGGACGCGAAGGTGGAACCGTCGGCTGCCGCCGCCCCGGCCGGAACGCGGTTCCAGTTCGAGCGGCTTGGATACTTCTGCGTCGATCCGGATTCGACCGCCGCCCGTCCGATCTTCAACCGGACGGTGTCACTCAAAGATACCTGGGCGAAGATCGAAGCCTCTCAATCGAACGCGCCGCCGGCGACGAGCTGAACGAGCTCGTCGAGCGTCCGCACTCGCGGACAGTCGGCGTCCGGCCTGAGGTCCGCCTCATCGAGCAGCACGCCGCGCAGTTGGGCATTGCGCGCGCCGATCACGTCGATATGGTACAGATCGCCGACGTGAATCGTCGTCTCGCGAGTGGCGCCGCTGCGCTGAAGCGCAATCTCGAAAAACCGCGGGTCGGGCTTCTCCACGCCTTCGTCGGCTGAATCGAGCACGCAATCGAAGCGCCGCGTCAGGTCGAGGCGATCCATGTGCGCGCGCAGCGTCCCATTTGCGTTCGACACCACGACGAGGCGCAGCCCGCGGCGCTTCAGCGCCTCCAGCGCAGGGACGACATCAGCCGGCACGTATTCCCACAAGTTGCTTGCGGTGTGATACGCGTGGAGCTGGGAAAGTGCGGCGGCAGTCGCCTCCGACGCCGGCACGCCCGCATGCCGGAGTATGAGATCGAAGAACAACCAGCCGCGGCTCGCATCGGTCGTGCCGCCGACGACGCCGCGATCGTCAAGCTCGCGCCGCGCGATCGGGTCCGCTCGCATCAACGCGTCCGGAGAAACGCGCACGCCTTGCGCGGCAAGCGCGTCGGAAATCCGCCACCAGTTTGGATACAAAAGGACGCCGCCGGCGTCCAGGAACACGGTCTCGAGGGACACGCAGGTATTTTATCGGGTGATCAGCCGATCGCTTCAGTCATTCAACGCGATCAGCGGATCGATGTGCGCCGCGCGCCGGGCAGGAACCGCGCAAGCGACGAATGCAACCACGCCGAGGAGCAGGACGACGGCGCCGAGCACGATCGGATCCATCGGCTGCACGCCATAGAGCTGCGTCTCGATCGCTTTTCGGATCGCGAACGCGCCGGCGAGGCCGACGGCGACGCCGACGCCGAGCAGCGCAATCCCTTCAGACACGATCAATCCGAAGATGCGCCGCGCGTCACTGCCCAGCGCGATGCGGATCCCGATCTCCTTGCGCCGCTGCGCCACTTGATAGGCGAGCACGCCGTAGATGCCGACGGCGGCGAGAAACAGCGCAACCGCTCCGAACAACGTGGCGAGCAGCATCGGGGTGCGGCGGCTGACCAGCGACTCGTCGACGAGCTGCGCCATCGGCCGAACCGAGAAGAACGGCAGCTCCGGGTCGATTGCCCGCACCTGCTCGCGAATGCTTGGCGCGATCGCCGTGGGGTCGCCGGCGGTGCGAGTGACCAGCGTCATGCTGCGGCCGACGGTCTGCGCGAAGGGAAAATAGTACATGCCGACCGGCTCTTTTTCGGTGAGACCCGTCATCCGTACGCTGCCGACCACGCCCACGACGGTGAAGAACCGGCTCTTGGGCCCGGGACCGGTCGACAGTTCCTCCGCCGTCTCCGGCTTCCACATGCGGCGGCCAATCGGATCCTGGTCCTTCCAGAAACGGCGCGCCAGGCGTTCGTCGACGATCACCACCCGCGGCGCGCGCTCGTCGTCTGAACTCTGGAAGAATCGTCCGCGCTTCAACGGAATGCCCATCGCCTCGAAAAATCCCGGCGATGCCAGGGTTTGAAACGGCGAGATCAGCGATTCTCCCCGCGCCATGACGTAACCTTCCGCAAGGATGACGCTGTCACTCGTGTCGCCGGACAGCGGCAACTGACTGGTCAGCCCCGCCGCCTGCACGCCGGGAAGCGCGCGCACGCTCTCGATCAGCCGGTTCCAGAACGCGCGGACTTCGTCATCCCCCTTGTAGCGCGACGTAGGCGGATTGACGATGCCGGTGAGGACGTGGGAAGCGTCGAAGCCCGGCTGAATCGCGAGCACACGCTGGAAACTGGCGAGAAGGAGTCCCGCGCCAATCAAGAGCATGAACGCGAACGCGACCTGCGCAGTCACCAGGACGCGGCGCGCGACGCGTGCGCCCCTCGCCGCCGTGCCCGAACGTCCTTCTTCGCGGAATGCCTGGCTCAGATTGAGCTGGCGCAGACCGATGACCGGGATGAGCG
>JBKPSE010000331.1:0-4040 GCA_046765855.1 Acidobacteriota bacterium
GTCAGCGTCCCGGTCACGACCGTGCCGAACCCGCGGATCGAGAATGCGCGATCGACGGGCAGCCGCGGCATCCCCTCCTCTACGCGCCGCGGCACCGCCGCAGCGAGCCCGGCGAGCGCGCCGCGCAATTCGTCCAGCCCGAACCCGGTCCGCGACGAGACGGCAATGATCGGCGCGTCGCTCAGACGGGATCCGGCGACGAGCTCGCGCGCTTCAGCCCGCGCCAGCTCCAGCGTGTCCGCGTCCACGAGATCCGACTTGGTCAGCGCAACGACGCCGGATGGAACGTCGAGCAGACGGCAGATGGCAAAGTGCTCGCGGGTTTGCGGCATCACCGATTCGTCGGCGGCAATCACCAGCATCACCGCGTCGATCCCGCCCACTCCAGCCAGCATGTTCTTGACGAAGCGCTCGTGTCCGGGGACGTCGACGAAGGCCACGTCCACGTCGCCGACGCGAACATTGGCGAAGCCAAGATCGATCGTAATACCGCGCGCTTTCTCTTCCTTGAGCCGATCCGGATCTGTCCCCGTCAGCGCCAGCACGAGCGAGCTCTTCCCGTGATCGATATGACCGGCGGTCCCGACGACGATCGAACGCGGCACAGGATTCAACGGGTTCGCCGTCGGCCCTCCCGCTCCTTCTTGCCCGGACGCTGCTTGCGCTTCCCTGCTTTGAGATGCCGCTCCGACTTCGGCTCCGCCTTGCTTCGCCGCGGGCCGCGGTTTGCCTCGTCGCGGCGTACGCGCGAAAGGACATCGGTCAGGCCCAGATCGATCATCCGCCGCTCCATATCGACCTTGATCACCTGCACGCCCACACGATCCCCGAGGCGGTAGACGCGGCCCGTATTCTCCCCGCGCAGGATGTGCTGCCGTTCGACGAAGCGGTAGTAATCGTCCGCCATTGTCGACACATGGACCATGCCTTCGACGAAGTGCTCGATCAGCTCGATGAACAGCCCGAAGGCGGTGACGCCGGTGATGTAGCCCTCGAACTCGTCGCCAACCTTGTCCGCCATGAAGCGGACCTTCTTCCATTGCACCAGTTCACGTTCCCGTCATTGGCGCGCCGCTCGCGCTCGGAGGTATGCCGCGCGATCTCGGGCAGGTCCTCGGTCAGCTCTTCGATCCGATCGTTCGACATCCCTTTGCGAGATTCACGAAGCGTCCGATGGACGACGAGATCCGGATAGCGGCGGATCGGTGAAGTGAAATGGGTGTAGCTGCTGGCCGCGAGCCCGAAATGCCCCGTGTTGGACGGGTCGTAGCGCGCCTTCTGCATCGTCCGCAGCATGAGGAACGCGATTGGTTTTTCCTCCGGCTTGCCGGCGATGCGCTCGACCAGCCGCTGGAAATGCCGCGGCCGCACCGCGTTCGCCGCAGCGGCGAGGCTGTAGCCCATCGTCGCGATGAAATCCTCGAACTCCTGAACTTTCAACGGATCGGGCTGCTCGTGGATGCGATAGAGCGTGGGGACGCCGTTCTCGTCCAGATGCTGCGCGACCGTTTCATTGGCCACCAGCATGAACTCCTCGATGATCCGATGCGCGACGTTGCGCTCGAGCGCGATGATCTGTTCGACCATTCCTTCGTCGTCGAGGATGATCTCAGGCTCCTTCAGATCGAAGTCTATCGATCCGCGCCGCTTGCGCCGTCCGTTGAGGATCCTGAAGAGCTCCTGCATCGTCTCGAACATGCCGACCAGCGGCGCGTACTTCTTCATCAGCACCGGATCACGGTCGGTGAGAATCGCGTTCACGTCGGTATAGGTCATGCGCGCGTCGCTGTGGATGACGCCGTCGTGAATCTCGTAGCGGACAACGTCACCGCGGCGGTCGATCTCCATCAGGCAGCTCTGCACCAGCCGATCGACGTTCGGATTCAGGCTGCACAGTCCGGTCGAGAGCTCGGCGGGAAACATGTGGACCGCGCGCTCGGGAAAATACACCGACGTCGATCGCTCGTACGCCTCTTCGTCGAGCGCGCCGCCTTCCGGCACATAGTGCGCGACATCGGCGATATGGACGCCCAGCCAGTAATTGCCGTTCGGCAGCTTCTCGATCGTGATGGCGTCGTCGAAGTCGCGCGCGTGCTCGCCGTCGATGGTGACCGTCGTCAACGGACGGAAATCGGTGCGGCCGCGTACATCCTTGTCCTTCACCGCGCTGCCAAGCCGCCGCGCCTCGTTGACCGCCTCTTCGCTGTGGACGTCAGAAATTCCGTACTTGCGGATGATGATTTCGGTATCGACGCCAGGTTCCTCGATGTCGCCGAGAACGTCGACGACCCGGCCCAGCGCGCTGCGCGTCGGCGTCGGATAGCGCGTGATCTCGAGCACGACCATGTCGCCCGGCTTTGCTTCGAGCTGCTGGTCGCTGGGGATCATCACGTCCATGATCAGACGTCGGTCGAATGGGACGAGGAATCCCATCCCCGAGTCGTCCATTTCGAACCGGCCGACGATGCTCGACGAGCCGCGCTCGAGAATGCGGACAATCCGTCCTTCAGCGCGGTCGTCCCGCGTGCTCTCGATGCGCGCGACTACCCGATCCCCGTGCACGGCTTGATTCAGGTTCGCCCCGGCGATGAAAATGTCGCCGTTCACACCTTCGAGCGGACGATCCGGCACCACGAAACCGAAGCCGCGCGGGTGCGTCTGTACTCGCCCGACGACGAGGTTCATGCGATCGGGAAGGCCGAAACGGTTGCCGCGCGTCTGAATCAGATGGCCGGAATCGACCAGGCCGTTGAGGAGGCGTTTGAGGGTAGCGCGCTGCTCGCGCGGGATTCTCAGCTTCTGGACCAGTTCGCGCGCCGTAGCGGGATGATCCATACGGTCGCGGATGGCGGTCAGCAGCTGTTCGCTGTTCAACATTGAATCCATTCTACTTTTCCCAACCCGAGTGCCGGCTCAGCCCTCTACTCCCCGTGTGACCGCCACGGAGCTTGCCGCCGACCCGGATCTCGAGCTGGTCCGCCGGGCGCAGGCGGGAGATGTCGAGGCGTTCGGCGATTTGGTCGACCGCAACCGCCGCGCGGTGTTTCGGGCGGCGCTCGCGGCGGTCGGGTCGGCGACCGAGGCGGACGACGTCGCGCAGGAGGCGTTCGTGACGGCATTCCAGAAACTGAACGGATTCCGCGGCGAGTCGTCGTTCAAGACCTGGCTGCTGACGATTACGTGGCGAAAGGCAATCGATCGGCGGCAAAGCGCCACGCGATGGATGCAGCGGCTTGTGTTCCCAAATGCCGGCGACGCGGCGGACGGCTGGGATCCGATTCAGGCGTTGCCGTCGACGGCCCAATCGCAGGAAGAAGAATTGATAACGGCGGATCTGCAGCGGCGGTTGCGTCCGCTCATCGCTTCCTTGCCGAAGAAGCTGAGAGACGCGCTGCTGCTCGCCGGCTCCGGCGATCACAGTTACGAAGAGATTGGTCAAATGTTGAAGATTCCTTTGGGCACGGTGAAATGGCGCGTCTCGGAGGCGCGCAAGATCCTGCGGCAGAAGATGACGTCCATGGGATATGACGATGTCTGAGAATCGAGGACCGGAGGCCGAGGGCCGAGCGCCGGAAGGTCGATTCGCGCGCGCTGTCGACGGCGCGGTGCGGCAGATGCTCGACGTCGAGCCGCCTGCCGGCCTGCGCGGTCGCGTGCTGCGCCGAATACAAGGTGCTGATGGCAGCTCGGTTGGCGCTTCGGCCTCGAGGCGAAGGGTCCTTTGGCTCGGAGCGCCACTGGTCGCCGCCGCCATTTTGATCATCGCGGTCCTGCTGCCGCGTCCGAGCAATCGCGCTCCGGCCGAGAGCCCGACAACGACGGCTGCTGCAGTGCCGGAGTCAGCGCCACGTCCGGCAACCACGGTAACCACGCAACTGCCGCGTATCCAGCCGAACACTCCGCCGCGCGTCACCACGCCGGCGCGGCGACGACCACCGCGCCTCAATGCGGATCGTTCCATCGTGACCGCGGCGGTCGCGCCCGAAGACACGACGTTCGCTGTCGAGCCGCTCGACAGGCCGGCGTCGCTCGATGTCCGG
>JBKPSE010000332.1:0-8465 GCA_046765855.1 Acidobacteriota bacterium
GCGGCGGTAGTACGCCTTGTGGGTGCGCGCAATCCAGCGCGGCGTCTCCGCGGCATTGCCCACCAGCGCCTCATACTTCTTGCGCAGCCCGAGCGCCCGGTCGTAGTCCGCCTGCGTGCCCTGGGCGTAGAGCGGCGCCGACGCAAGAAGCGCGACGACGAAATGGACAGATTTGCGCATGATCACGTTTCCACCTGGATTACTTCGTCAGCTTGCCGATCCGGCCGTTCTCTCCGACTCCCCATCCCACCGGCTTGCCCGGCGCGAATGCGAACGCATGATACCCCTCACCCGCAATGGCGCTCCAGGTCGAGCCGTCGTCGCTCGACACATCGGCTCCTGAGGGCCCGACTGCAATCCACGAACGGGGTGCGCCAGGAATTGGCGCGACCACAGAGCGAAACCCGCCCAACCCAGTGATGCGTTTCCAGTTTCGTCCGCCGTCGTGGCTCACCGCCGCGTTGGCGACGGCTTCGCGCTCCTTGCGGTAATCGCCGCCCACAATCATGCCGGTGCGCGGATCCCTGAACGCTACCGAAAAGATTCCCGAGGATGGCGCCGCGGCGACAGGCGTATCGACGACAGTCCACGTCGCTCCGTAGTCTCCGGTGTGCAGCACGCGCGACCGCGTCGATGCGCCGGTGCCGATCCAGGCCTGTCCGCCAGGCATCACGGCGACGTTGGTGCCGCTTCCCGCAAACGCCCCTTCGTTGGCCAGCGCGGGCGGAAGCGCGCTTGCCTTCGCACGCGTCCAGCTCGCACCGCCATCCATGGTGCGCAGGATGTCGAACCGCCCCTCGATGGAATCACCCATCACCAGTCCGCGCCGCACGTCCCAGAACGCCATCGCGTCGAAAAAACCCTTGGGTTCTTCATTCGTGAATTGCAGCGTCCAGGCCGCTCCAGCATTGGTGGTCTTGTAGACGCGTGACGCGCTGTGCGGACCGATGCTGAGAAGATACGCGGTGTCCGCGTCGATCGCGTCGACGTCGCGGAAGTCGAGCGCATCCGCGTCCGGCACCGGCACCTTGTGCCAGCTCGCGCCGCCGTCCTCGGTGCGCAGCACGGTGCCCCGCGCGCCGCTCGCCCAGACGACGAGGTCGCTGGCCGCGCTCACGCCGCGCAGCCGTGCCGTGACGCCGCTCGTCTGCTCCTGCCAGCGATAGACCGGCTGTGCCGCCGCCATGCTGAGAACGATCGCGATAACGCAGCTCGATTTCACAGCGCGCATTCTGCCACGGAACCCGCGCTATTCTCTGCGCATGCGATTCATCGGCATCCTCGCGCTCGCCTGGCTTTCCGTGACGGCGCCGGAGAACTACCGGGTCCGTCTCGAGACGTCGAAAGGCGTCATGGTCATCGCGGTGCATCGGGCCTGGGCTCCCAACGCCGCCGACCGGTTCCACGAACTGGTCGCGTCGGGCTATTACGACGACGCGCGGTTCTTTCGGATTCGAAAAAATACCTGGGTGCAGTTCGGAATCGCCGGCGACCCGCGTGTGGCACAGGCGTGGCGCAGCAGGACGATTCCCGACGACCCGTGGGCGGGTGTTTCGAACAAGCGCGGCACGGTCGCCTTCGCATTCAAGGATCCGGACGGGCGCACCACCCAGGTGTTCATCAATCTGAAGGACAACAGCGAGACCCACGACAAGGAGCCGTTCATCGTCTTTGGCGAAGTCGAGCGCGGCATGGACGTCGCCGATGCGCTGTATGCCGAGTACGGGGAAGCCGCCGGCGGTGGAATCCGGACCGGCAGACAGGATCCGGTCTTCGAGGGCGGGAACGGTTATCTGAAGGAGAAGTTTCCGCTGCTCGATTACATCAAGACCGCCCGGGTCCTTCGTCCGTAGCACTGTCGCGGCCGGCGAACGCGGCATAGAGCATCGTGATCGCCGTGTAGAGCACGACCACGATCACCAGCCAGCGGACGGTGACCAGATTGAGCGATTTGACGATTTTGGCAGCGACGATCACGCCGGGAATGCCGCCGAGGGCCAGGCCGAGCGCGACGCGCAGGCTGTAGGCGCGCTCCTTGATGAATTTCAGGCTGCCCACCGGCATCAGGAACGCGCACGAGCCCATCATGATTGGAAAGGCAGTCGTCTCGCTCATGCCGAGCAGGCTGACCAGGATCATGCAGGGCGCGTAGAGACCGATGCCCAGCGACATCAACGCGCCGAGCAGGAAGTTGCCGGCCACGGCAACCGCGAGCAGCACGCCGCTCACGCCGATGGCGGTCGATCCGGCGGGAAACAAACCAAGATTGCGCATGGTGAAGAAAATCGCGGCGGCGAGCAGCGCGGCGCCCATCCCGATCTGCACCTTGCGCTTGGACCAGCGCGCGACCACGCCGGCGCCGAGCCAGGCGCCGGCCACCGCGGCGGCGATCATCGAAATCAGCGTGGCCACGTCGACGGGGATGATCGAGATGTAGATGAACGCCTGCGTCACGGTCGGCAGCGTGTGACCGGCGTTGAGCGTACCGGGAATGATCCGGTCCGGCACCATCTTGAACGCGCGGAACATCGCCGTCGTCGTCGCGAACGATCCAATCCCCAGCGTGTCGAAGAAGTTGGTGATCGCGCCAACGCCGAGCGCGAGCGGCGTGGGAAACTGCGCGTCAGTGGCCGGCGAGGCCGCCGCGCCGCGCTCATGCCGAACCGACGCGACCACCTTCGCCCACGCGCCGACGAACACCGCCGTCAAGGCGCCGAGCGCCACCAGCAACGCTGAAATGGGATTCATGCGGCGCTTAGCTTATAACAACCGCCAATGCGGCCCCGCGAGCGCGAAACCCACGCGCTCTCACCGCGCGGGTGTGCTAACGCCGTTTCCTGCGGTGGCCCTCCAGCGTGGCGCGGACCTTCGAGACGAGATCGTCGGGCAGACACGGCTTGGTGACGAAGCCGTCGCACCCGACCGCCTTCGCCTGCTGCCGCGCATCGTCGAAGGCGTGAGCCGTCAACGCAAGCACGGGGATGTGTTGTGTGACCGGATTGCTTTTCAATGCGCGCGTCGCCTGCCAGCCATCGAGTACCGGCATGCTCGCATCCATCAGGATGACGTCGGGCTGCAGCGCAATCGCCTGATCGATCGCTTCACGTCCGTTCGACGCCGTCTCCACCGCGAAGCCGGAGAACTCGAGATAGTCGCGATACAGCTCGCGCGCGTCTTCGAAGTCTTCCGCGAGCAGGATGAGCGGTTGTTGCCGTTTGTTCATCACAGACGAGTCGGCCGGATTGACCCGAAAGCAGGCCCTGCCAGTAGCGTGCCACGGCTGAGGCTTCGAGGCGGCACGCACCATGCGGCTATCTCGGTGATTCGCCGATGCGGCGCCGGATCGCGTCCTGAATCCTTACAAACGCCCATGGCTGTGACGTTGATTTGTCCGAAGTGCAACGGCGAGACCGAGCTGCGGGGAACGCTCGACGCCTATTATCTGACGTGGTGTCCCGAATGCGTGCGGTTGTGGCGGTTCGAGCTGTGGACGCTGGTCCATGCCGAGGAACCGGAGCGCAAGATGCCCTGGCTTACTTGGCGCTGAGTTCCTCGTAGGCCGCCGTGAGCACGCCGCCGAGCGTCAGCACGGCGCCGGATCCCTGATATTGCTCGAAGCCTGGAAGCACCGTCGTCGCGGCGAGCGCTTCCTTCGTCTGTCCCGCCGCAATCGCCTTGCGCGCCGCGGTCAGGGCCGCGTCGAGATAGCTGCGGAATTGCAGGACGGCCTTGCGATCGACGGTCACCGGAGCGCCATCGCGCGCGTGCCCGGCGATATAGATGGTGTCCGCCGGCATCTCTTTCGTGACTTTCTCGAGGATCACGATCCAGTTCTGCATCGACGCACCGGCGGGTCGGTCAACCCGTGGATGGCGCTCGTGGAACAGCAGATCGCCCATGTGCACGACATGGGCGCGCTCGAAATGGATGATTGCATCTCCACCGGTGTGTCCCGGCCCGTTGTAGGAGGCCGTGACCGTCTCGTTCCCCAGGTGTTCAGACCAGACCCTGTCGAAGGTAGAGTCGGCGACGGTGGGCGCCGGCGTGTTGGGCGTGGCGACCGCCGCCTTGCGCTGCAGCTCGGGAACGTTCGCCTGGGCGATGATCCGCTTCGCCTCGGCGCGGAAGAGCGCATTGCCGCCTGTGTGATCGCCGTGATGGTGCGTGTTGATCACGGCGTCGAGCGTCCGGTTTCCCGACTTCTGCTTCAGGCCGTCGATACACGCTTTGGCCGTGTCGGCGTATTGCGTATCGATGGCCAGCGCGGCGTCCTTATTGATCAGCCAGCCGATTGTGCCGCCGCGCATCGTGAACACGCCGACGTCACGCCGCACATCCGCAAACTTCGGCACCGCGGGCGCCGCCGGCTGAGCCGGCGCCGTTGCAGGTGTTTGGCTGCTTTGGGCAAAGACACGCGACAAAGGGGAAACAGCCAGGATTCCTGACGAGACGGCGATGAACTGGCGGCGGTCGAGTCTCATGCGGCAGATGGTACCACGCTTGCTGTGCTGCTGTGCTGCACCCGGAGGGGAGCTGTGTTTACGAGCCTTGCCACTGATGACCTTCGCGTGCCGCACGTCGCTGCGGCGCCGCTTCTGACGATCGTCATTCCAGCCCTGAACGAAGAGGAAGCGATTGGCTCGACCATCCAACGCTGTCTGGACGCTCGCGACCGGATTTGCCGCGTCGGCCGCGTCAAGGACATCGAGATCATCGTGGTCAGCGACGGATCGACCGACCGCACCGCAGAAATCGCACAGGGCATCGCGGCACGAACCTCTTCGGTCAGCGTGATCGTGTTCGAAAAGAACCGCGGTTATGGCGCGGCCATCAAAGAGGGATTTGCCCGCGCGCGCGGCGAGCTCGTGTCGTTCCTCGATGCCGACGGCACGTGCGATCCCAATTACTTCGGCGAATTGTGCCGCGCGCTGCAGCAGGGAGGCGCGGCGGTCGCGCTCGGCTCGCGCATGCAGCCGGGCAACCAGATGCCTCGCCTGCGCCGGCTCGGGAATACGCTGTATGCGCTGCTGCTCGGTTCGTTGAGCGGCAAGGCGATTACCGATACTGCCAGCGGCATGCGGGTGCTGCGCCGGGACGCGCTGCCCGATATCTATCCGCTGCCCGACGGACTGCACTTCACGCCGGCAATGAGCGCCCGCGCGGTGATGAGCGATCAGCGGATCGTCGAGGTACCCATGGCCTACGCCGAGCGGGTCGGCGAGAGCAAGCTGCGGGTCGTTCGCGACGGCTTCAGATTTCTGTTCGCGATTCGTGACGCGGTTCTCCTCTACAACCCCAGCCGGCTGTTCGGGCTCGCGGCAGCGTTGTGCGCGATTGCCGGCGTGCTGTGGAGCACCTATCCGGTGGAGCTCTATGCACGCACTCGACACCTGGAAGAGTGGATGATCTACCGGCTGCTGCTCTGCGGTTTCCTGTTCACATCCGCATTCACCTTGATGTGCTCCGGCGTGCTTGCCGATCGAGTGCTGTCGCTGGTGTACCGCCGCCGCCAGGTATCGTTTCTCGGCGCCCTGTTCGATCGGCTGCTCGACGGCGGGCGGCTGTTCGCGCTCGCGGCCGGCGCCGTGGTGATCGCTTTCATTCTGGTGTGGCCCGGCCTCGTCGAGTATGCGCGGACAGGGCACGTGACGATGCACTGGTCGCGGCCGCTGGTGGCGGTCTCGCTGTTGCAGATCGCCCTCGTCTCCGGCGTCTACCGCGTATTGCAGAAGGTGATCGAGCTCTGGGCGAGCCAGCTCGCCTATGCCGCGGGCGATGGACAGTAACCCCGCGTCCACATTCGACGCCTTCGTCGAGAGCTATGAAGAGGCGTGCGGCCGCGGCCTCGCCCTGAGCGGCGAATCGCGCGACTACTTCGCGCAGCAGCGCGTGCGGTACTCCGCCCGGTTGTGCGCCGGGATGAAGCCGCGGCGTATTCTGGACTTCGGCTGCGGCCTCGGCCACACCACACCGTATCTGGCCGAGGCGTTTCCCGGTGCGCGCGTCATCGGGATCGACACGTCAGCCGGCGCCATCGACGCGGCGCGCAAGCGCTATGGATCGGCGAGGATCGAGTTCATCTCGGCGGGGGAGACTCTCGATCCCGGTTCGATCGATCTGGTCTACACGAACGGAACCTTCCATCACATCGAGCCGGCCGACAGGCCTCCCGTGGTCAACAGCATTGCGCGTTGGCTGGCACCCGACGGCGCCTTCGTGTTCTGGGAAAACAACCCGTGGAATCCGGGCGCCCGCATGGTGATGCGGCGCATTCCATTCGACCGCGACGCAAAGATGCTGTCCTACCGCGAGGCCACGGCGCTGCTGGCCGGCAGCGGTCTGGGCATCGAGCGCGTCCGCTCTTACTTCTATTTTCCGTCCTGGCTCAAAGCGCTCCGTCCGCTCGAGCGCGCGCTGGAGCCCCTGCCGCTCGGCGCGCAATACTGCGTACTGGCGCGGGCGTCACGAGCTGACCGCCCGCGCTGAGCGGCATCGACCGCAGCAGCAGCCGCTGCCGCGCGGGCACGATCGTGGTGTGCGTTCCCTCATGCGCCTGCAGATACGTTCTGAACTCACGCTCGAATCCCTGTACCTTCGGCCGCTCCAGGTTGAGGAGGATTCCGTCGACGCGATCCTGGGCAAAGTGATAGACCGGCGCGCCCGGGGGCTCCTTGTTGACCAGCAGCCGTTTGCTGGCATTCCCCTCGAGGCAGATGACGTTGTCCGGGACGCGGAACCCGTTCATCACGTACATCTCGTTCATCGTGTTGACGTCAGTGAGGAAGCGCTGCTGCGGATGCTCGCGTGCGTAGGCGAGGAGACCTCGCGACACGTCGACGTTCATGCCCCATCCGCCCGTGACCGCCAGTGTGGCGGCGTGAACGGCGATCGCGGCGCCGATGACCAGACGTGCGGCCGACGCCCTTTGCAGCGCGAGTGACACAGCGAGCGGCAGCAGGGCCGCGACGCCGAAGGTGAGACACGTGTAGTACTGAGCCTGACGGTAGAACGGCTTGTAGGCCCAGGGCACCTGGCTGCCGTACCCGAGCCAGACGAACACCGCGAAGATCGTGACCCAGACGATCCGCTGTTCGCGGGAGAGCAGACGCCATGCCGCCAGGCCGGCAGCGAGCAGCGCGAGCAGATCGAAGCCAAAGCTCTTGCCGAGGACGAAGTTCTGCAACGGCCAGAGGAAAAAGCGCACACCGCTCAGTCCGGTGTCGGGATCGACACCGAGCTCGAGTCGCGCGGTCGTGTTCGCCGCCGTCCGGTAGCGCGCGAACGCGTCGCCGAGCCAGACGCGATACGTCGCCGCTTCCGCGGCAAAGAGCGCCGCCGACAACACGACGCAGCAGGCCACGGGACGCCAGTAGCGTCGCGGATCGAACAGCAATGCCGTAACGCAGAAGATCGCGACGTAGAAGAACGAGACCTCGTGGGTGATGAAGGCAAGCGCCAGCAGAAAGGATCCGAAGAATGCCGCGGCGCCGTTCCGCTTCAGAATGCAGACGGTGCCCACCGCGAGCAGACCCGCGGCAATCTGGTTCGCCGACGGCAGCGAGCGGAACGCCGCATCGAGCGGCAAGACCGAAGCGAGGATGATGGACGCGGTCGATTGCCAGGTGATGCGGCGCGGCCAGCCGAGAAACCAGGCCACCGAGCCACAAATCGCCAGTGATGCCAGTAGTGACGGCACGCAGGCGGCGAATTCACTCGGACCGAGCAGGAGAAAGCTGCCGCGGATGGCGAGAATGGCCGGCATGCGGAACTCCCACCAGTTGATCGGCGCGCGGTGGAAGAGATAGGCGTAGCGCGCGTAGAACAGGTCGTCGGTGCCGACGTACCCGACCCAATAGAAGGCCGTCACCGCAAGCCAGACGGCGACGCATAAAGCCAGGGCGCGCATGGCTACGCAGATTACCGATCGCGCAGCAGAAACTCCAGCGCCTGCGGCCAGCGCCAGGCCCAGTCCGACTCGGAGTGCCGGCCGCCTTGCGCTTCGAGATACCACAGGTTCTCGCGCCGGTAACCCTTGCGCCGGAGAGCCCGATGCGCGGCGCGGGCGTTATCGAGCGTCTCGGATCCCTCCGCGCTGCCCACGTCCAGATACAGCTTTCCGCGCGTCGCGCGGGCGCGTGCAATCAGCCGCAGGATTTCTCCCTGGCCGAACCAGATCGACGGGCTCATTACCAGCGCGCGGCCGAAAGGAGAGGGTCGCCGGAAAAACGCGTAGAGGCTGATCAATCCGCCCATCGAGGAGCCGCCGACGACGGTGCTATCCCTGTCCTTGCGCGTGCGGAACTGGCCGTCGATGCGCGGCTTCACCGCGTCGATCAGGAATCGCACGTAGCGATCGCCTTCGCCGCCGCCGTGCTTCGGATCGGGAAATGGACTGTACTCCGCCAGCCGCCGCTCCGTGTTCCACAAGCCGATCACGATCGCCTCGATGCCGCGCTCGGCCAGCC
>JBKPSE010000333.1:0-3773 GCA_046765855.1 Acidobacteriota bacterium
AGGGGGGCAGCGTCCATGCGAGAAACGGCACGGCGGCCGCCATCCAGACCAGCAGACCCGCGCCGGCGTTGATCCTGGCGCTGAGCACGCCCGCGGTCACGCCAAGGCCGATGAACCACACGAGCAGCGCGATCGGGTGACCGGCGAGAATGGCCTGCGATGCGAGATAGTAGGCGAACGGCGCCGTCCACACGAACCAGGACGCGAACTGCGCCACGGCGCTTTCCAGACGGCGGGTTGACGAGGCGATGGCAACGAACATCGCACAGAAGATCGTGAGATAGATCTCGGTTCGCAGGTACTTGTCCGGCGTGTAAAACCGGTCCGCCCACGCCGCCACGGTGATCACCGTGAAGACGTAGCTGACCACGTTCAGGAGCGGCCACGAGCGGCGGCGTGCGAGAAAGACCGTCCCGCCGACCATGATCGCGGCGTAGGTGAACAGAGCGACTTGCGCGTCGGTGTTTCCCGGCAGCAGGAACGGCGTCAGAAAGCCGCCGCCCACCGCAAGCACCGCGAGTCCCTGCGATTCGTGCCGATCGGCGAGGTAAGCGCCGAAGGCGGTGATCGCCACCATCAGCGCGAAGGCGACCGGTCGATCGATCAGGTGATAGTAGTTGAACGCGGCGTAGGTCGACACGAACAGGATGGCGATGCCGCCGCCGGTCAGCATCTGGCCGTAGAACTGAAAGCCGCGCCGGGCGAAGCGCGCACCGGCGTAGATGAGTGCCGCGCCAAGCAATCCGCCCTGGATGACGCGGGCGGTTTCACCGATCCACCGGTTGTCGATTGCCAGCTTCTCGAAGTAGGCGACGCCGATGATGATCGCGGCAATACCGATGTTCAGCAGCCAGCGGCCTCCGATGCGGCTCTCGAGTGACTCCGTCTGTTGCGCCGGTGCGTGTATTTCGGGCACCGGTGGCGGCACGGGTGCAGGCGGCGGTAGTGGAGGCGGCGGTACGAGCGGCCGATCGATCGGCGGCGCCGCCGGACGTGGTACTTCGGGGAAGGGCACTTCGCGGGGACTCTCGACCCGCGGTGCGGTCGGCGTTGGAGCGGCCGGCTGAACGCGTCGCTCGTCCGCCTGAACGCGTGTCTCTCCCGCCTGAAGGCGGGAGCTGCCTACAGTCGGGGGTGTCGCCGCTGGGGCGCCGCGACCGGCTTCAAGCCCGTGCAGACGCCGCCGCAGATCTTCGACGTCCGATCGCAACCGAGCGATGCGCGAGAACAGGACGACGAGCACCAGAGTCGGGATGCCCAGGACCACGAGCAGAATCAGAAGTATGAGAAAGGCGATGTCATCCATGTCAGGCCACCGTTTCTGCCGCGGTACTGGCCGCGAGCTGCCGCACGGCACGCAGATCGACCTTGCCCGTTCCGAGCGAAGGAATCGCATGGACGAACCTGATGTCTTCGCGCTTGGGAATCCACAGGCGAGGCAGTTCGGTGCGGCACAGCCGCTCCCAGACATCGGCGGCGGCGAGTTCCGGATCGGTGTAAAACGCAACCAGCCGCTCGCCGCGTGATTCGTCAGGCACCGCCGTTACCGCGCAGGTGTGCTGCGGATCGAGCAGCGTCTGGATCTGCTCTTCGACTTTCATGTGCGGCACCATCTCGCCGCCGATCTTGCTGAAGCGCGACAGACGGTCGGTGATGCGGATGAATCCCGCGTCGTCAATGCAGGCGATGTCTCCCGTCGCGTACCAACCGTTGCGCAACACTTCGGCCGTGCGTTCCGGCTCGCCGAGGTATCCCTGCATGCGGTTCGGTCCATTGACGAGCAGCAAGCCGTCGCGCCCGATCAGCGGCCCTTCGCCGGTTTCCGGATCCACCACCTTCGCGACCACACCAGGAAGGGGATGGCCGACCGTGCCCGGCTGCGAGCCGCGCTGGTGCCCGCCGGGTTCGTGCACGTCGGGAGCGTTGACCGCGACGACCGGCGCCATCTCGGTGCAGCCGTAGCCCTCCAGCAGCGTGATGCCGAACTTCTCCTTGAAGGCGGCGGCGATTGGCTCGCGCAGCTTCTCGGCGCCGACCAGCGCGTAGCGCACGCTCTCGAACTGTTCGCGGCGGCACTTCCGCACGTAGCCGGCATAGAAAGTCGGCGTGCTGACCAGGATCGTGCCGCGATACTTCTCCGCGAGCTCGCCGATCGTCTTGCCGTCCATCGGATTGGGATGAAAGGCCGCGCCGAAGCCCGACACCATCGGCAGCCACAACGTCACCGTGAAACCGAACGAGTGGAAGAAAGGCAACACGCCCACCATCACGTCGTCCTGCTTCAGATGGAAGACCTGCGCAACCGCATCGATATTCGCCAGGACGTTGCGGTGGCTGAGCATCACGCCCTTGGGAACGCCCGTGCTGCCGCTCGAGAACACAATCGTGCCCAGCGATTCGGAATCTCCTTCAGGGCAGTACAGCCGCGAGAGCAATCGAGCGGGGAGCAGCCGCGCGACGGCGGCCATCCACGCTTTGGAAAGGCCGCTGAATTCGCCGAACACGTCCTCGAGGAACACCGCTCCTTGCGGCGCGTCCAGCTCCGCCTTGGCAAGAAACTTTTTTGACGTCAGCACCGTCTGCAAACCGCATCGTTCGATCGCGGCCGCCATCCCCTCGCGGCCGGCGGTGAAGTTCAAGTTGACGGACGTCTTGCCGGCCAGCGCGACGGCGAGGTTGGCGAGTGCGCCGCCCACCGACGATGGCAACAGCAGGCCGATGTGCGGCTCCGATCCCGCGCGGCGGCGGATCCAGCGCGACAGCAACAGCGAAGCGACCAGCGCCCGCCCGAACGTCAAGGGTTGCGTCGTCGCGTCGGCCATGCAGAACGATCCCCACGAGCGCTTGGCGGCCTTGATGAATTCGCGTCCGAGCACGTCGCGCTGACCGCGTCGCATTGTCGTTGCCGATGCGCCGAGCGTCATCAAGGCGACGCGCACTTCGGCGGCAGACGTGCTGGACGGCAGCCGCTCGCCGAAGGCAACGGTGACCGGATAGGGGATCCGCTTCGGCATCTTCCACAGGAACTTGCCGCGCTCGTAGCTGAATACGCTGCCCCAGACCCGATCGAGATAGACCGGCACGATCGGGACGTCGAGCCCTTCGACGATTTTCTCGAGCCCGCGCTTGAACGGCAGCAGGTTGCCTGTCCGGCTGATCGCCCCTTCGGCGAAGATGCAGACGACGTGTCCGCCCTGCAGCTCGCGGCGGGCTGCCTCGATCGCCGCAACCGCTTCGCGTCCGCCGCCCACCGGGATTGCGTTCAGCATGCGCAGCAGCGGATTCACCGCCCAGTGCTCGTAATAGGGCTTGTAGACGAGGAAGCGCACGAACCGCTGAATGCTCGCGCCAACGAGCGCGCCGTCGATGTGCGACAGGTGATTGCAGACCAGCAGCGCCGGGCCGCGTGAAGGCACGTTCTCCTGGCCGACGATCCGGATGCGATAGATCGAGTGCGTGATCAGCCAGAGAGAGAAGCGAACGAGGAACTCGGGCACGACGCTCAGCACGTAAACGCTGGCGAGGAGCGTCAGGATCCCGAAGACCAGAATGATGCGGTCCGCGGTCATGGCGAGGATGTCGCGAGTCAGCCACAACGCTCCCGACGCCACCATGATCGCAACCATGTTCAGGAAGTTGTTGGTCGCCATCAGGCGTCCCTTTTCCTCGTCGCCGCTCTTCTGCTGCAGCAGCGCGTTGAGAGGGACGGCAAAGAGACCCCCGAAGAATCCGACCATACAGAGGTTGAATGCGGCGAGCGCGAACGAGTGGCC
>JBKPSE010000334.1:0-3588 GCA_046765855.1 Acidobacteriota bacterium
CACAACCACACTCTCCATTGATCGTCGGCAGCGTCAGATGTGTATAAGAGACAGGCGTTGGAGATCACCGGTCCCCATTTGTCGCCGCTGCTCATGCTCTCCACGATCGGCGCATGAATCCCGTGCAGCACGAGGCCGGTCGATTTCAACCACTCGCCGAGCTGGCGAATCGCCGACGGATCGTGATAGTCGAAATGGGTGCGCGTGGCGAACACTTCCACCGACTCGAAGCCGTGGGCGGCAATCTGCCCGAGATGCTCCTGGGTCAGCCGTTGATCGTGAAAGAGGTGCGTGGAAATGCCGAAACGCATAGTTCCGCTGAAGTCCTTGCGACGAAACTATTGATTGTAGCAGGGACTAGCGGAATTCCTCGACGTAGGTGGCCAGCAGGTCTCGCAGCCCCTCGAAGCGCGGGTGCCGTTCGATGTTGTCGCGCACGTAGCGCAACGTGCGCGGGATGTACTGGATGTAGACGGGATTGCGCTTCGCCGTCGTCTGATAGCCGAACGTGCCGAGCGCTTTGAGATTACGCTGCAGCGCCATCACGTCGAAGCGCCGCCGGAAGTCGGCATCTTCCCCGGCGACGCCCTTCAAGGCCAGGAAGTAGGCGATCAGCTCGTCGACGGTCGACTCGGGCAGATCGACGTAGGAATCGCGCAGCAGCGAGACCAGGTCGTAGGTGTCGGGGCCCATGCGCGCGTCCTGGAAGTCGATGATGTAGAGCTGCCCCTCACGCAGCATCAGGTTGCGGCTGTGATAGTCGCGATGGCACAGCACGCGAGGCTCAGATGCAAGCTCCTTCACGATCGCGGCGAACTCCTCACGCAGCGTCGCGCGTTCTGAGTCCGACAGCGTGACGCCGCGATAGGCCTCGAGAAAGTGCTTGGTGAAAAAATCGAGCTCCCACGTCAGCTTCTCGACGTCGAACGCGATGCCGTAAGGCAGGTAATCGGGACCCGCGAGCTGTTCGCCGCGCTTCTGCAAGGTCGCGATCAAAGCGACCGCCTGCCGATAGAGGGCCGCATGTTCGGCCGGCGTCGCCGCGCCGAGGTGCGCTTGAAGCGTGACGTCGCCGAGGTCCTGCAGCGCCAGCACGCCTAGGTCGTCGGCATGACCCAGGACGTCGGGAATCGGCACCGGCATCTTTGCCATCAACGTCGCCACGTTCACGAACGGAAGCCTGGCGACTTCGAACGGTGTCGAGTAGAGCGAGAGAACGATCGATTGCGAGCCGGGCAGCAGAATGCGGAAGTAGCGCCGGTCGGACGCGTCCGGCGTCAGCGGCACGACTCGGGGATTGCCGGCGCTCAATCCGTTACGGTCGAGGTAGCCCTGAATGCGCTCCCGCGTGTCGTCCTGGCGCCGTTCCATTACTTGCATCGGGGGCTTCGTCCTGTTTGCCGCCGGACGACGGCTGCCGCTCGTTCGCTTGTCACACAGATAATCTAATCGAGCTTGGCCGTCGCCAGACGGCCGTTATCGTTGACGATCGCGCATCGCTCGTAAATGGCGCCGGCCGGAATCGCCACATCGTCGGCCACGATGCATTCCGTGAGCGTCGCATCGGCGCCGACATCGACCCGGTCCCACAACACCGAGCGCGTCACCCGGGCGGTCGGGTTGACGTGGACCTCGCGTCCCCAGCGCGGAGCGCCGGGACGTCCATCGGCTGCGGCAAGATCGAGCGAAGTCTGCAGCAGATCCGCGGGCGTGCCGATGTCGTGGAACGACGCGTCGCTGACGAAGCCGCAGACAGAACCGCGGCGGCCGGCCATCAAGCTGGGATAGAGACCGAGCACCGATTCCGCAGGCACACCGTCTTCGAGCGGCATGAATGCGTCCGCCTCGACGATTTGCGGCCCGATGAAATGAAACGACACGTCCCTGCTGCCGCGGCGTGTGAACCCGGTGACCGCGTGGCTGTCATCGAGCAGCACACCGCCATATTTGTCAGGAAGTGGATTCGGAATCAGCGCCATGGTGACCAGCGCACCGCTGCGCCGGTGCTGATCGATCATCGCGGCGAGATCGACGTTGGTGAGCGTGTCGCCGTTGACGACGACGCAGGTGCGTCCCGCCGGCGCAACGGGAATACGACCGGATGCATCGGGGCCTGAATCCAGCAGCAGCGGCAGCGCATGCCGCGGGCCGCCCGCCGACCCGAGCACAGGGGATTCCCACGAGTAGCGGACGCGCGCGCCCAGGTCCGATCCGTCGCCGAGCACGCGCGTGATCGTCTCGGGCTTGTGATGCAGATTGACGACGAGATCGCCGAAGCCTTGCGCGACGAGCCAGCGGACGGTTCGGCGCACGAGCGGTTCGCCGTCGACAGCCGCGGCCGCCTTTGCGCGTGCGAGGGTGAGAGGATGAAGGCGGGTGCCGAGCCCCGCGGCGAGCACCAGCGCCCGCATCAGCCGTTCAACATTTACTCGACGCTGTCGTCGAACACCATGTCGCTGCCGGCCAGTCCGTACTCTTCGCGGTACTTGAGGAACAGGCCGCGGTAGGAGTCGAGCACGTAGTCCTCGGGCCGTCGTCCGAGCAGGCGCGCCATCGACGCGATCCCCTGTTCGCTGCCTTCGATCTCGACGAACACGCCGACCGGCGTTTCGTCGATTGCCACGATCACTTCCTCGTGGCAGAACTCTTCGCGGTATTTCTCGTAGCGGAACCAGACGTGAAAACCCAGCTCCTCGAAGATGCGGAGCAGCAGGACGCCGTCGCCGACGATGGTCTCGAACTCGTCGCGCATCTTGACGACCGACGGCTGCACCGGTCCTTTGAACGTGATGCGGCTCTTGCCGTTCTCGAGCCGGACGCGCAGCACGCAGCGGCGGCGCCGAAGCGACTCGTCTTCGGTGTCGAGCAGCGCGTCTTCCTGCAGCCGCCGGCCCAGCAGCGGCGTGGCTCCCGCGGCAAGAATCGCGGCGCGGGCCGACTCGACGCAGTCATACCTGAGCTTGATCTCACGCTCGATGGTGGTCGTCGTGCTCATGTCCGGCCGATTATAGGGCGACCGGGCGCCACGATCCACGCCAGAGCGCATGGCGCACGAAGACGTACATGACGAAAACCTCGACCGCAAAGGCCGGGAACCCGAGATATCCGGCAATCGGCATCTCGAAAATCTTGATGTCGGGCGGTACCGGGACGGTGTATACCCACTTCGATTTCGCCCAGTAATTCCAGAATTCCCACAGAACGCCGCAGAGCAGCCCTGAGATCAGCAGGTTGATCAGCCGCCCCCGGTGCCCTGCCGCCAGATCTCCGCGCAGCGATTCGGTCCCGTTCGCGGCGTTGATTGGGTCGAAAAGGAAGATGAAGCCGAGCCAGACGGGGGCGGCAAGCCACGGTGACGGGTGGACGATCGGCACGAGCAGCATCAGCGCGCCCGCGACGACGCTCAGCCAGCCGGTCGTGCCCAATGGAATCCGCGGCGGATTCGCGCGGCGGTAATCAGGCGCGCGGCGGTCACGCAGGGCGCCGACCAGTTCCGCCGCGATCAGGATGGCCGGCGAAATCGTCGCGAATGCCCAGGCATAGCCGAAATAGCGGACGATCAGCACTTCAGGCAATCCGACGTAGTGC
>JBKPSE010000335.1:0-4272 GCA_046765855.1 Acidobacteriota bacterium
ACATCACGCGGCAGGTCGAGCCGAAAGGCTCGAGCGCCATGTTGCGCGCCGTCACTGCGGCGCCGCTCCCCTCGAACCCATAGGTAACGACACGTCTGGTCATGCGGGGCAGCAGCGACCGCACCGGCTCGTCATCGACACACGCGACAACCGCGCCGTAGAACGGCACCTTGTTGGCGAAGTCGACGAACGCCTGCTGCAGGGCGTCCCAGCTGCCGTAGCTCTCCATGTGCTCGTGATCGATGTTCGTAATCACCGCGATCGTCGGCGACAGCTTCAGGAACGAGCGGTCGCTTTCGTCAGCCTCGACGACCATGTAATCCCCGCGTCCGAGCCGCGCGTTGCTGCCGAACGCGCTCAAACGTCCGCCAATCACCGCCGTCGGATCGAGACCGGCGCGTTCCAGCACGAGCGCAACCATCGAGGTCGTCGTCGTCTTGCCGTGAGCGCCGGCGATGGCGATGCCGTAGCGCAGGCGCATCAGCTCGGCGAGCATCTCGGCGCGGGGAATCACGGGGATTCCACGCCGGTGCGCTTCGTCGACCTCGGGATTGCCCGCCTGGATCGCCGACGAGGTGACGACAACGTCCGCGTGCCCGACGTTCATCGCGTCGTGCCCTTTGGCGACACGCACACCGAGCGTTGCCAGCCGATCCGTGACCTCCGAAGTCTTTTCATCCGAGCCGCTCACCTCGTAGCCAAGGTTCGCCAACAGTTCCGCGATCCCGCTCATTCCGATGCCGCCGATGCCGACGAAATGGATCCGCCGTGTCCGTCCTAGCAACTCGCGAGCTCCAGCACCCGATCGACGATCACCTTTGCCGCGTCGGGCCTGGCCAGCCGCCGCGCCGCAACGGCCATTGCGTTCCGGCGCTCGAAGTCGCCGGTCAGCGCCAGCAGGCGATCGGCCAGCAGGGCGCCCGTCAAATCCTTCTGCTCGATCAGCTCCGCGGCTCCTTCGCGCGCGAGCACCTCCGCGTTCTTCTTCTGGTGATCGTCGGCTGCGGTCGGCAGCGGGATCAGAATCGATGCACGCCCCGCCGCGGTCAGCTCTGCGATCGACGTCGCGCCGGCGCGGCTGACGACAACGTCGGCCTGTTTCATTTCCCGGTCCATGGCGTAGAGGAACGGTTCGACCCGGGCCTGAAGCCCCGCATCGCCGTAGGCCCGCCGGACCAGTTCCACATCGCGTTCGCCTGTCTGATGCGTGATATCCAGCCCGCCTGCTGCTGCCAGCCGCGGCGCCGCCTCCACCATGGCCACGTTGATTGCGTGCGCGCCCTGGGAGCCGCCAAAGATCAGTACCCTCGGCGGCCCCGCGGGCCGCTCGCTCTCACCGACCGACAAGAACTCGGGTCGAACCGGATTGCCTGCGACAAATCCCCTCCTGCCGAAGAAGGACACCGTCGAATCGAACGTCACCGCCGCCGCACCCACCACGTACGAGAGGAGCCGGTTGGTCAATCCCGGCACCGCGTTCTGCTCCGCGATCAAGGTCGGAATGCCGCGCAGCGCCGCGAGCATCACCACGGGTCCGGAGCTGTAGCCGCCGACGCCAATCACCACGTTCGGACGCCTGCGCGAGAGAATCCGCCAGACGTCCCACGCGCTCATCGGCAGCAGCGCGAGCCCCTTGAGCGCTGCGAGCGGCGAGCGGCCCTTCAATCCCGCGCTGCGCAGCAGATCGAGCTGAAACCCTTCGCGCGGCACCACCTTCGTTTCGATGCCGCGCGCCGTCCCCGCGAAGCTGACGATGGCGTCGCGACGTCGCGTCAGAATCTCGCGCGCGATCGCGATCCCCGGGTAGAGATGACCGCCCGTGCCGCCGCCCCCGATCACGACGCGCAGGGGTGCCGACGCGGGTGAAGTCGACGAGCTCATGCATCCGCCGTCAGTTCCGTCAGGTCGGTCGTCACCACGTGGGACGCCGACGCGTGTTGTGACACGTTGAGCAGGATCCCCATTCCCAACATGCTCATGAGCAGCGACGAGCCGCCGAAGCTCACGAACGGCAACGGAATGCCCTTGGTCGGAAGCAGGCCGAGCACGACGCTGATGTTGAAGAACGCCTGCACGATTACCATCGCGGTCAGGCCGAGCGCGAGAAAGGCGCCGAACCGATCGGGCGCGCGCATCGCGGTGCGCAGCCCACGCCAGGCGATGATGCAGAAGCACGCCAGGATCACTGTCGTGCCGATCAGGCCAAGCTCTTCGCCGATCACCGCGTAGATGAAGTCGGTGTGCGGATACGGCAGGTAGTAGAGCTTCTGCACGCCGGCCATCAACCCGCGGCCAAACACGCCGCCGGTGCCGACGGCGATCAGCGACTGAATCACCTGGAACCCATCGCCGAGCGGATCGCTCCACGGGTCCAGGAACACCATCATCCGGCGGCGCCGATAGTCCGCGCTCATCAGCACGATGTAGGCGGCGGGCAGCGAGACGAGCACGAGTCCGGCGATGTAGCGGTAGTTGATGCCGGCCGCGAACACCATGGTGCCGACGATGAGGATGATCGACAGCGCCGTCCCGAGATCGGGCTGCAACATGATCAAGGCGACGACGCAGCCAAGCACGATGCCGACAGGCAACAACGAGTAGCGCAGATCGTCGATGCGATCCATGCGGCGCTCGAGAATGGCGGCAACGAAGAAGACCACCACGAGCTTGGCGAATTCCGAAGGCTGCACGCCGACGCCGGCGACGTTGAACCAGCGGCGCGCGCCGTTGATGCGCGGGCCGAAGAGCACGGCGACGAGCGCGAATCCGGCGAGGCCGAGGGCGGTCCAGATCACCGCCGGCTGACGGTAGCGGCGGTAATCCACGCGCATCAGCACCTGCATCAGCGCGAGCCCGAGCAGGGCGAACGTCGCCTGCTTGAAAAGGAACAGCGTCGGACGCTGTTTGTACTGCTCGAGGCCGATGACGGCCGACGAGCTGTAGACCATGACCAGGCTGGCGCAGACGAGTGCCAGCGTGGCGATGAACAACAGCTTGTCCGATTTGAGTTTCCGCGCCATAACGATCTAAAGTTCCGCCTCTGCCGGCCCGAGAAGACGGGAGGCTACGAGCAATCAGCAGTCATCAGCCGGTCATGAGGGAAGACACCGACCTCGCAGACCGGGGCAGCCTGCGTTCCCAGCGGCCAGCTCTTCACCGTCTCGACCGGACTGATGACTGCTCATTGCTCATTTCCTCGCCGCGGGGCCGCTCGCCCCGCGTCCGCTCACTCGATTCCCCCTACTGCTCTCTGGTTCCATTCCACTCGTCTTGCAGCTTCGCCACGGTCTGTTTGAACACGCGGCCGCGCTCGGCGTAGTCCTTGAACATGTCGAAGCTCGCGCACGCGGGCGCCAGGACGACGGTGCTCTCCGGTGACGCGACGGCAAAGGCGGTGCGCACGGCTGCCGCCATGTCGCCCGCGTCATGCACGGCGACAGCGGAATCCAGCGCCTCGTGGATCAGCGGCGTCGCTTCGCCGATCGCGATCACCGTGGCCTGCCGCCGGACCAGCGCATCACGCAGCTCGCCGAAATTGCCGCCCTTGAACCGTCCGCCGAGAATCACGACGAGCCCCGGAGCGAAGCTCTCGATCGAGCGCAGTGCCGCCTCGATGTTGGTGGCCTTCGAATCGTTCACGAAGCGCACGCCGTGGATCTCCGCAACCGGCTCGAGCGCGTGCTCCAGGCCGGTGAACGTCTCGACCGCATGCGTCATTGCCGACGGTTCGACGCCGGCGATGGACGCGACGGCTGCCGCCGCTGCCACATCGGCGAGCAGATGACGGCCGAGCAGCTTCACCGCTGACAACGGCACCAGCACCTGATCGCCTCCGCCGGAGCGGCGGACAATGGCATTGCCGGCGACGACAACGCCCTCAGCCAGATCCCGTTCCGTCGAGAACTGGAGCCGCCGCGAACGCGCTTCCTGCGCCAGGATCTGCGATGGCTCGTCGTCACCATTCAGCAGCGCCCAGTCGTCCGGCGTCTGATTGGCGAAAATGCGCGCCTTCGCCGCAGCGTACTCGGCGACGTCCGCGTGTCGATCGAGGTGATCGGGAGAGAAATTCAGGAGCACCGCGATCCACGGATGGAAGGTGTCGGTGCTCTCCAGCTGAAAGCTGCTCGCCTCGACGACATGGATAGTGTCCTCGGTTGAGTCGTCGACCTGCGCGCTGAGGGCGTGGCCGATGTTGCCCCCGACCAGGACCCGATGACCGCCGGCCTCGAGCATCCGTCCGGTCAAGGTGGTCGTCGTCGACTTCCCCTTCGT
>JBKPSE010000336.1:0-4359 GCA_046765855.1 Acidobacteriota bacterium
TCGGATTCTGGCGATCCGCAGCTTCGGCAAGGCCAACTTCCTCGTGCTCAGCGACGGCCGCTCGAAGATCCAGGCCTACATCCGCAAGGATGCGCTCAGCGAGCGTGATTTCGCGATCTTCAAACTGCTCGATTTCGGCGATTTCGTCGGCGTCAGCGGCCACCTGTTCAGGACCAGGACGAACGAGCTGACGATCTGGGCGAGCAGTTTGGAGTTTCTCGCCAAGTGTTTCATCCCGCTGCCCGAGAAATGGCACGGGCTGCAGGACGTCGAAATCCGCTACCGGCAGCGCTACCTCGATCTGATCGTGAATCCCGAGTCGCGCAAGGTGTTCGAGACCCGTAGCAAGGTGCTGGCGGCCATTCGCGCCTTTCTCAACGCGCGCGGCTACCTCGAAGTCGAGACGCCGATGATGCAGCCGATCGCCGGCGGCGCACTGGCGCGTCCCTTCGTCACGCACCACAACACGCTCGACATGCAGCTCTACCTGCGCATCGCGCCGGAGCTGTATTTGAAGCGCCTCACGGTCGGCGGACTGGAGCGCGTCTACGAGATCAACCGCAACTTCCGCAACGAAGGGATCTCGACGCAGCACAATCCCGAGTTCACGATGCTCGAGTTCTATCAGGCCTACAGCGAATATCGCGAGCTGATGGAGATGACCGAGCAGATGCTGTCGACGGTCGCCCGCGAGGCAATCGGCACGGATCAGATCACCTTTGGCGACCACGCCATCTCGCTGACGCCGCCGTACCGGCGCATCTCGCTGCGCGAAGGGGCGCGGCAAAGCGCGGCGCGGAAGCTGGGGCTCGATATCAGCGACGCCGACCTCCGCAATCGGGAGCGGGCCGCGGACATCGCCCGCAAAATCGGGATCGACCTGATGCCGGCCTGGGGCGCGGGCAAGATCGCGACCGAGATCTTCGAGCGGCTGAACCAGGATTCGCTGATCCAGCCGACCTTCGTCTACGATTTTCCGACAGAGGTGTCGCCGCTGTCCAAGCAGCGCGCCGACGATCCGGACACGGTCGAGCGCTTCGAGCTGTACATCGGAGGATTCGAAGTCGCCAACGCCTTCAGCGAGCTGAACGATCCCGCCGAGCAGCGCCGCCGCTTCGAGGCGCAGTTGAAAGAGAAGGCCGCCGGCGATCTCGAGGCGCACGCGATGGACGAAGACTACATCCGCGCCCTGGAATACGGCCTGCCGCCGACGGCGGGTCAGGGGGTCGGCATCGATCGCCTCGTCATGCTCCTCACCAACAGTCCCTCGATCCGCGACGTCATCCTGTTCCCCTTGATGCGTCCGCGTAAAGACGCGAAGGACACGAAGGAGCGTCCTGCGGGCGTTGAGGACGTCACCATTGACTGAGCCGCCTTCGAGTCCTCCGCGTCCTCGGGATGCGTCGCGTCCTGCTCCTTCGGATCCTTCGGTTCCTTCAGATTCTTCGCGCCCTTCGTACGCGTTCGCCTTCGAGATCTTTGTCGCGATTCGCTACCTGCTGGCAAAGCGCAAACAGGCGTTCATTTCGCTCATCTCGTTCATTTCAATCATCGGCGTCGGCGTCGGCGTGATTGCCGTCCTGATCGCGATGGCGCTGATGACCGGCCTGCAGAAAGAGCTGCGCGAGCGGATCGTCGGCTCCTCCGCCCACGTGTACGTCTTCAAGCTCGGCGAAGGCATCCGTGACATCCCGGCGGAGGTCGCCAAGCTGAAACAGGTGCCGCGGGTGATCGGCGCCGCTCCAGCCGCGCTTGGCAAAGGCATGCTGACCGTCGGCCCGGGAAGCGATCAAAACGCGGCCGTGACCGTAAAGGGTATCGATCCCGATCTCGAGCCTACCGTCACTGATATCCGCAGCGCGATGCGGCAGGGCAGCCTCCAGGCGCTGCGCGCCGGACCCGAAGAAATGGACGGCATCGTCCTCGGGTCGGACCTGGCCAAGACCCTCGAGGTCAAGGTCGGCGACACGGTTCGGCTGTTTTCCCCCGATCAGGTGCTGACGCCGTTCGCGCCGATGGCGCGGACGCGCGCCTTCAAAGTCGTGGGCATCTTCAGCCTTGGCCTTTTCGAGTTCGACAGCGAATACGCGCTCGTCGATCTGCCGGTGGCCGAGCGCGTGTTCGGCAAGGACAAGCCCGACTTCATGCAGGTGCGGCTGGACGACATGTTTGCGTCGCAGACGGTCGCGGCAGACATTCCCAATCGCCTCGGCGAGCAATACGCCACCCAGGACTGGGCGCAGATGAACAAGGCGCTGTTCTCGGCGCTGTGGCTCGAGAAGATGGCCATCTCGATCACCATCGGCCTGATCATCATGGTGGCGGCGCTCAACATCGTGGCCTCGCTCGTGCTCCTGGTCATGGAGAAGAGCCGCGACATCGCCATCCTGAAGACGATGGGGGCTTCGGCGGCGAGCATCCGGCGCATCTTCATGCTGCAGGGGCTGATCATCGGACTGATTGGCACCGGCGGCGGGACGATTGCCGGCGTCACGCTGATTTCCATCCTCGATCGCTACAAGCTGATTCACGTGCCGATCGACGTCTACCAGATCTCGTACATTCCGTTCACGCTGCTGCCACGCGATCTGATTTCGGTCATCGGCGCCGCGCTGGTGATCTGCTTCGTCGCCACCATCTATCCATCGCGCCAGGCGTCGAAGCTCGATCCGGCGCAGGCGCTCAGATACCAGTGATGTCGCTGATCGAAGCGCGCGGCGTCGACAAAAGCTACATCGCCGGCACCGAGCGGCTGCCGGTGCTGCGGCAGCTCGATCTGACGGTCGAAGCGGGCGAGATGATCGCGGTGGTCGGCGCGTCGGGTGTGGGCAAGAGCACGCTGCTGCACGTCCTGGGCGGGCTGGATTCGCTGGACGCGGGGTCCGTGCGGATCGGCGAACGCGAGCTCGGCGCGCTCAGGCCGGACGAGCTGACCGCCTTTCGCAACCGGCACGTCGGCTTCGTCTTTCAGTTTCATCACCTGCTGCCGGAATTCAGCGCCGTCGAGAATGCCGGGATGCCCCTGCGCATCGCCCGCCGGCGGTCCGACGAAGCGAACCAACGCGCGCGTGTCCTGCTCGAACGCGTCGGTCTGGGGGAGCGCCTGACGCACAAACCGGGCATGCTGTCGGGCGGCGAGCAGCAGCGTGTGGCCATCGCCCGGGCACTGGTCATGGAGCCCAGCGTGCTGCTGGCCGACGAGCCCACCGGCGACCTCGACGAACACACTGCCGAAACGCTGCACGACCTGCTGCGCGAGATGCACCGCGAGCGCGGCCTGACGTCGATTATCGCCACACACAACCCGCGCTTGTCCGCCGCCTGCGACCGCGTGCTGCGTCTCGAGGACGGCAGGTTGCGAGAGACCAAGTAGGGCGGTTGGGGGTTGGCGGGCGGCAGTGCGCAGTTAGCAGTCGGCAGTTGGCAGTCGGCAGTCGGCAGTCGGCAGTTGGCAGTTGGCAGTTGGCAGTCGGCAGTCGGCAGTCGGCAGTTGGCAGAATTGAGCGCGAACTGCCAAAGTCAACTAACTGCGAGGTGCGAGCTGCCAACTGCAAACTGCAAACTGCGATCTGCTAACTGCTAACTGCCTACTGCCAACTGCCCACGGCACCACCCTCACTACCTCAGACGGTCCGTAATCGGCGGCAGTCTTCCCGCATGCGCCTTGTTGAACGCCTCGACCTCCTGCATCAGCGTCGTCAAGGCCGAGCGCCCCATCTGCACCGCCTTCAACTGCTCCTCGTAGACGCCTGACGCGGCGTTGGTCGGCCGGTAGCCGGCGCCGCCCATCACGTCGCCGCCGCCGCCGCCGACCTCCGCCAGCAGCCAGATCAGATTGAAGTACACCTTGTACTTCTCGACGTACCACTTGTCGTCGCTGTGCATCTCCGTGCGCGACAGGAAGTGCAGCTCCGTGTCGTACATCTTCTTGTAGAGCGCCGCGAGATCGCGATCGATCTGCGCATCCGACGCGTGCGCCTTGCGCAAGTCCTCGACCTGCATGCGCATGATCTCGATGCGGTTGATCTTGTCGGCGACTTCGTTCATCAGGGTGATGATCCGGCGCTGCAGGCCGAAGCTCTCCGTCAGCTCCGCGTCGGTCGCCGGCAGGGTGACATCGCGCCATACTTCGAACGGCTGCGAATACTGCTTGCCGTTCAGGGTCACTCGCACCGTGTATTTCCCGGGAATCGCGCGCGGACGCCAGTTCACCGCGCCGAGGCCCCAATGGCTCACCGGACGCTGCCGATTCTGATAGCGTCCCTCCTCCCAAATGTGCGGGTTGTCGGGAGGACTCGAGCGCAGGACGACCTGGTCGGGCGGCGGATAGAGCAGGTTCCAGTCGACTTCCTGCAGGCC
>JBKPSE010000337.1:0-3106 GCA_046765855.1 Acidobacteriota bacterium
ATAGAAACTGTCGTCGACCACGCGATTGCCGTGCTCGTCGCGCGTGGGAATCGCGTCGCCGTTGAGGAACACGCCCAGCGTCTTGGCAAAGCCCGCCTGCCAGTCCTGATCGGACATCTCGGCGCCCCCCGGCGTGAACCACCCGATGTCGCTGACGTTCTGCCCGCGGATCGGGCGGCCCTGGAACCAGCGGCGCCGGCAGAAGACCGGATGTTCCAGACGGAGGCGAATCAGATCGCGCGTGAACCCGAGCAGCGCGCCGTCGGCGTTTTCCCAGTCGTACCAGGAGATCTCGTTGTCCTGGCAATAGGCGTTGTTGTTGCCCCGCTGGGTGCGTCCCATCTCATCGCCGCCGCAGATCATCGGTACGCCCTGCGACAACAGCAGCGTGGCGAGAAAGTTCCGCATCTGACGGTGGCGGAACGCCAGAATATCCGGATTGTCGGTCTCCCCTTCGGCGCCGCAGTTCCACGATCGGTTATGGCTCTCGCCGTCGCGATTCTCCTCGCCGTTCGCGTCGTTGTGCTTGTCGTTGTAGCTGACGAGATCGCGCAGCGTGAAGCCGTCGTGCGCGGTGATGAAGTTGATGCTGGCGTGGGGACGGCGCGCGGTCCCCTGATACAGATCCGAGCTGCCGGTGAAGCGCGAGCCGAACTCGGCGAGCGTCTGGTCCGTGCCGCGCCAGAAGTCGCGCACCGAATCGCGATACTTGCCGTTCCATTCCGACCAGAGCGGCGGAAAGTTGCCGACCTGATAGCCGCCTTCGCCGACGTCCCAGGGCTCCGCGATCAGCTTGACCTGGTTGATCACCGGATCCTGCTGAATCAGATCGAAGAAAGAGCTGAGACGATCGACGTCGTGCAGCTCGCGCGCGAGCGTCGCCGCGAGATCGAAGCGGAAGCCGTCGACGTGCATGTCGAGCACCCAGTAGCGCAGGCTGTCCATCAACAGCTGCAGCACGTGCGGGTGCATCATGTTCAGCGTATTGCCGGTGCCGGTGTAGTCCATGTAGTAGCGCCGGTTGTCGTGGACGGTGCGATAGTAGGCCCGGTTGTCGATCCCCTTGAACGACAGGATCGGACCGAGATGGTTCCCCTCCGCGGTGTGGTTGTAGACGACGTCGAGGATGACTTCGATGCCGGCGCGATGCAGCGCCTTGACCGCCCCTTTGAACTCGCGCACCTGCTCGCCGCGCGTGCCGGTGCACGAATACTCGTTGTGCGGCGCCAAATAACCGATCGAGTTGTAGCCCCAGTAGTTGCGCAGGCCGCGCTCGAGCAGAAGCGAATCCTGCACGAACTGGTGGACCGGCAGCAGCTCCACCGCCGTCACGCCCAGCTTTTTCAAGTAGTCGATCGTTTCGGGATGCGCCAGACCACCGTAGGCGCCGCGCACGTGTTCGGGAAGCCTGTCCAGCCGCCGGGTGAAACCCTTCACGTGCGTCTCGTAGACGACGGTGTTGTGCCACGGCGTCCGCGGCGGCCGGTCGCCCTCCCAGTCGAACGCCGAATCGACCACGACGCCCTTGGGCATCGCGACGCTGTTGTCGAGATCGTTTTTCGATCCGTCCGGGTTATCGAAGTGATACGGGAACATCGACTCGTTCCACGTCCAGTCGCCATCGACTGCTTTCGCGTATGGATCGAGCAGCAGCTTGTTGGGATTGCACCAGTTGCCGTGCTCGGGCTCCCACGGGCCGTGCACGCGGTATCCGTAGCGCTGACCGGGCTTCACCTCGGGAAGGTATCCGTGCCAGCACAACGCCGTCGTCTCCTGCAGCGGAATGCGCGTCTCCTTCCCCTCATCGTCAAAGAGGCACAACTCGACTTTCGTCGCGACCTCCGAGAACAGCGAGAAGTTGGTCCCTTCGCCGTTGAACGTCGCACCGAGAGGGAAAGGTTCGCCCGGCCACATCTTCTGCATCGCAACGCCGACGCGTGGCAAGTCCCATGCCCGCTTTTCGGGTAAGCTGCGCGTATGCAGAAACACATTTTCGCCGCGGTATTGACGGCGACGCTGGCCGTCCCCGTCTCGCGTCCGGCTGCCGCACCCGACTCAGGTGTCTCATCGAAAGACGGCCTCGTCGTCTGCACGTCGGCGCCGGCGTGCGACGCGGGTGCGGCGATTCTCGCGAAAGGCGGCTCGGCGGTCGATGCCGCGGTCGCCACGGCCTTCGCGCTCGCGGTGACCCTGCCGAGCGCCGGCAACATCGGCGGCGGCGGCTTCATGGTGGTCCGGCAGACAGACGGCAAAGCCACCACCTTCGACTATCGCGAAAAGGCGCCGCTGAAGGCGACGCGGACGATGTACTTGCGCAACGGCAAGGTCGATATGTCGCTGACCAATCAGGGCTACCTCGCACCTGGTGTGCCTGGAACCGTGCGCGGTCTCGCCATGGCGCACAGGAGATTCGGACGTCTCCCGTGGAAGGACGTGGTCATGCCGGCGGTGCAGCTCGCCGAGGAAGGCTTCGTCATGTCCAGCGGGCTCGCGCGCGGGTTGAACGGTCAGCTCTCCGGCACAATGGGCAAGTTCCCGGCATCGGTGGCTGCTTACGGCAAGCCTGGCGGCGGACAGTGGGCTGCCGGAGATCGCCTGGTACTGAAGGATCTGGCCAAGTCGCTCCGCGCCATTGCCACGGAAGGGCCGGACGCCTTCTACAAGGGATGGATCGCCGATCGCATCGCCGAAGACATGGCGACCAATGGCGGCCTCATCTCGAAAGAGGACCTCGCCGTGTATGAAGCCAAGGAACGCGCGCCGGTCACCGGCAGGTTCCGCGGCTTCGACATTGTCTCGATGCCGCCGCCGAGCTCCGGCGGGATCGCGCTGATCGAAATGCTGAACATCGTCGAAGCCTACGACTTGAAGGCGAAGGGCTTCGCGTCAGCGGAAGCCAGGCACGTCGAAATCGAGGCGATGCGCCGCGCCTACCTCGATCGCGCACGCTTCCTCGGCGATCCCGATTTCGTGCAGGTGCCGGTGGCAAAACTGCTCTCGAAAGATCACGCGCGCGACGTGGCGAAGACGATCAGGCTCGACAAAGCGAGCAGCAGCATCGAGCTGGGCAAGGATATCGTCACGGCGGCCACTCAGGAGCCGGACG
>JBKPSE010000338.1:0-6591 GCA_046765855.1 Acidobacteriota bacterium
GATGCAGTGGGAGCCGGACGCGATCCGCGCACATCTCACGCCGGATCAGTATTACCTCTATCGCCTGATCTGGAGCCGCTTCGTCGCCTCCCAGATGCCGCCGGCGACGTTCGACGACACGACGGTCGACATCACGGCGGCCGACTATCTGTTCAGGGTGAAGGGGTCGGTGCCGAAGTTCGCTGGCTGGATGGCGGTCTACAATCAGCCGGCGACGCCGTCGGCGGATCTCGAAACGGTCGCGCCCGGACCGGATGCGAAGACCGCTGAAGACGATGAAGAGTCGAGCGTGCTGCCGCCGCTGGCCAAAGGGGATCAGCTGACGCTGCGCGAGCTCAAGCCGGAGCAGAAGTTCACGCAACCGCCGCCGCGCTACACCGAGGCGACGCTGGTCAAGGCGCTCGAAGAGAACGGCATCGGCCGGCCCTCGACCTACGCGTCGATCATCACCGTGATTCAGGCGCGCGAGTACGTCAACAAGATCGAAGGCAAGTTCAAGCCGACGTTTCTCGGCATGATGCTCGTCGAGAAGCTGCTCAGCCCGGCGTTCGACGACATCCTCGACGTCAATTACACGCGCGAGCTCGAGGAGGATCTCGACAAGATCGAGTCCGGCGCGTCGGATTACGTCAAGACGCTTTCGAGCTTCTACAAGAAATTCCAGAAGGACTTGAAGCGCGCGGAAAAGGACATGCCCAATATGAAGGAAGGGTATGAGCCCGATCCGCCGGTTGCCTGCGACAAGTGCGGCAAGGCGATGGTGATCAAGGCGGGCAAGTTCGGGTTGTTCCTCGCCTGCAGCGGCTATCCGGATTGCGAGAACACGCGCGAGCTCGACGCCCCGGAAGCAGGCGCGGAAGGAGACCTCGAAGAGGCGTGCGAGAACTGCGGCAAGCCGATGGTCGTCAAGCGCGGCCGCTTCGGGCAGTTCCTCGCCTGCACCGGGTATCCCGAGTGCAAGACCACGCGCAAGATCATTGCGACCAAGCAGGGAATCGCTGCGGCGAAGCCGGATCAGATTCTCGACGAGAAGTGCCCGAAGTGCGGCTCGAATCTCGTCGTCAAGCAGGGACGGTTCGGCGAGTTCACGGCGTGCAGCAGCTATCCGACCTGCAAGTACGTGAAGCAGAAGTCCACCGGCGTCCTCTGTCCGAAAGACGGCGGCGATATCGTCGAGCGCAAGTCACGCCGCGGCAAGGTGTTCTTCGGCTGCGCGAATTACCCGGACTGCGACTTCACCTTGTGGAACCGTCCCGTCCCGGAGAAATGCCCCGAGTGCCAGGCGCCGTTCCTGGTCGAGAAGATCACGAAGAAGCACGGCCGTCAGCTGATCTGCAACAACGAGGAGTGCTCGTATGTGCGGCAGGCGGAGGAATTGACCACCGCCTGATCGTCGCTGTCGGGCGTTCCGGTTAGCGAGCGCCGCATTTAGGCGGAAGATCCTGAATCGGCGGATAATCGAACCGTGCGATTCGTCACCATCATCGGCGGCGGTCTGGCTGGATCGGAAGCCGCCTGGCAGATTGCATCGCGCGGCGTGCGCGTTGTCCTGCACGAAATGCGGCCGGTCAAGCCGACCGCGGTGCACAAGACCGACGGACTTGCCGAGCTCGTGTGCTCGAATTCGTTCCGCGGCGACAAGCTTGATAATGCCGTCGGCCTGCTGAAGGAAGAGATGCGGCGGCTCGGGTCGCTGATCATGCGCGCCGCGGACGAAACGCGCGTCCCGGCGGGCGCCGCGCTCGCGGTCGATCGGGATCTATTTTCCTCGCGCGTCACGGAGGCGATCGCCTCGCATCCGCTGATCAGCATCCGCCGGGGGGAAGTCACGGCGATCCCCTCGTCTGCGGATGGCCCGGTGATCCTGGCGACCGGTCCGCTGACGTCCGACGCACTGTCGGCCGACATTGCCACCCTTGTCGGCTCGACGCATCTCTATTTCTACGACGCGATCAGCCCGATCGTGTCCGGCGAGTCGCTCGATCGTTCCAAGGTGTATCGCGCCTCCCGCTGGGGCCGCAGCCTGCGAAACGGGGACAGTCCCGGTTTAAACGGGGACAGTCCCCGTTTTCCACGATCGCGCGAAAACTGGCCAAAAACAGAAAACCGGGACAGTCCCGGTTTTCTGTATAAAGAAACTGGGACAGGTCCAGTTTCCGAAACCGGGACAGTCCCGGTTTTGCCGGCCTGCGGACTCGATGATGGGCAAGGCGACTACCTTAACTGCCCGTTTACTAAACAGGAATACGAGGCGTTCTATCAGGAGCTGATCGCCGCCGAGAAGGCAGCGCTGCACGACTTCGATAAACCGAACTTTTTCGAGGGCTGCCTCCCGATCGAAGTCATGGCGGCCCGCGGCGTGGATACACTGCGATTCGGGCCGATGAAGCCGGTCGGACTCCCCGACCCGCGCACCGGACGCGAGCCCTACGCCGTCGTCCAACTCCGGCAGGACAACATCGCCGGCGATCACTTCAGCCTGGTCGGGTTTCAGACTCAGATGAAATGGGCTGAGCAGGCGCGCGTGCTGCGGATGATTCCCGGTCTCGAAAACGCCGAATTCGTCCGCTTCGGCATGATCCACCGCAACACGTACGTCAACTCGCCGACCATCCTGCGGGACACGTGGCAGACGAGAATGCGCGCCGATCTGTTCTTTGCCGGACAGATGTCCGGCGTCGAAGGCTACGTCGAGTCGGCGGCCTCGGGACTCATCGCCGGGCGCAACGCGGCCGCACTCGCGCTCGGCGAAGAACCCGCCGCGCCGCCGCGCACGACCGCGATCGGCGCGCTGGGCTATTACGCATCGCACGCGGATCCGAAACACTACGTACCATCGAACATCGCCTTCGGCCTGATCCCGCCGCTCGAGATACGGATCAAAAACAAGAAAGAGAAGAACGTCGCAATTTCCGAACGGGCGCTCAAGGACCTGGCTACGTGGTTAGAGAACACCTCAAAGCATTTCTCGAACACCTCCGCCTGAACGAGAACGCGTCGGCGCACACGGTGCGCGCCTACGACAGCGATCTCTCGCAGTACCTCGCCTCCCTCGCCGCGCAGCAGAACAAGCGCGTTTCGGATCTGGCGCCCGGCGACCTCGATCATGCCGGGGCGCGTGCCTTCGTCGCCGAATTGACCAAGCGCGGGAACTCGAAGGCGTCCGCCGCGCGCAAGCTGTCCGCTATCCGAGCCTTCGGCCGCTATCTGCGCCGCGAAGGAGCAATCGAGGGCGATCCGACGGCGCTCGTGGGCACGCCGCGGCGCGAACGCCGCATCCCGAACCACCTCGCCGTGCAGGAGATGTCCACGTTGCTGGATGCCGCGGACAGCGCGACTCCGCTCGGCCGCCGTGACAAGGCGATCCTCGAGCTCTTTTACGCGTCAGGGCTGCGACTCAGCGAGCTGGTGGGATTGGATCTCGAGGACGTGAATCTGTCCGGCCGCGTGGTTCGCGTCCTTGGCAAGGGACGCAAGGAACGAATCGTGCCTTTCAATGCCACGACCGCGGACGCGCTCAAGGCGTGTCTTGCCGACCGCGAAGCGTTCCGTCCCACACCGGCGTTCGCCGCGCCGGACGTTCGGCGCGACAAGGCGCAAAAAGTGCCGCAGCCCGGCGGGACGACCACGCGAGCGCGGCCGCCGGCGGTTCGGTCATCCGCAGCCGCGAAGGGCCGCGCGCGGGAACCGCTGTTTCTCAACTATCGGGGAGGACGGCTATCCACGCGCAGTGTGGACAAGATCGTGCGGCGCTACGCCGCGGCGTCCAGTACGCGGCTCGGGATCAGCCCGCATGCGCTGCGGCACTCGTTTGCCACGCACCTGCTCGAGGCAGGCGCAGACCTGCGCGCGATCCAGGAGTTGCTCGGCCATGCGCGCCTGAGCACGACGCAGCGTTACACGCACGTGAACGCCGCGCAGTTGATAAACACCTATAAAAAGGCGCATCCGAAAGCGTAGCGGGAATCTGGAAATCTGAAATTTTCAGGTTGGTGATCGCGCATGCGCGCGCTGCCTGGCGCGCGCATCAACGCGCTGGCAGTAGCTGCCGCGCGCTGCCCGACTCCTCGATGGCCTGATTTCCCGACTACGCCACGTCGACCATGCGGCGGCCGCGCGGATACTCGATCGCGAGGGTCTTGATCTTGTAGTTCATCACGCGCGGACTGATGTTCAGGAGCTCCGCGGCGTCCTTCTGCACCCAGTTGGACATCTTCAGCGCTTCGATCAGCGCCTGCCGCTCGATCTCCTCGAGCGCGATGCCGGTCGGCGGAATCTTGACCACCGGATTGCTCTCGCCGCTCGGTGTCGACGTCGACAGCTCGCCAAGCCGAAGGTCCGCGCTGGTGACCTGCGGCCCCTCGCAGAGCAGAACGGCGCGTTCGATCGAGTTCTCCAGCTCGCGGATGTTCCCGGGCCAGTTGTAGCGCATCAGCAGCTTGAGCGCGTCGGGCGACACGCCGTCGACGCGCTTCTTCAGCTCGCTGGCGAAGCGGCGCAGGAAGAAGCTGGCCAGCGCGCCCACATCCTCCTTACGCTCGCGCAGCGGCGGCATCTCGATCGAGACCACGTTGAGGCGGTAGTAGAGGTCCTCGCGGAACTGCCCGTTGGCGACCATCTGCGGCAGGTTGCGGTTCGTCGCAGTAATGACGCGCACGTCGGTGCGCAGCGTCCGAGTGCCGCCCAGGCGCTCGAACTCGTGCTCCTGCAGCACGCGCAGGATCTTCGCCTGCGTATTGGCGCTCATGTCGCCGACTTCGTCGAGGAACAGCGTGCCGCCGTCGGCCTGTTCGAACCGGCCGACGCGCTGCTTGTCGGCGCCGGTGAATGCGCCTTTTTCATGGCCGAAGAGCTCGGACTCGAGCAGGTTCTCCTGCAGCGCGGCGCAGTTCACCTTGACGAAGTTGCGCGCGGCGCGCAGCGAATTGTGGTGAATCGCTCCCGCGATCAGCTCCTTGCCGGTGCCCGTCTCGCCGCGGATCAGGCACGTGGTGTTGCTCTTGGCGACCTTCTTCACGATCGCGAGCACGGACTGCAGCGCCCCGCTCGCGCCGATGATCCGATCGAAGTCGTAGATGTCCTGCTGCGTGTGGCGCAGGTATTCGATTTCGTGCTTGAGTCGCCGGTGCTCGAGCGCCTTCTCGACCTTGAGCTCCATCTCCTCGATTTCGAATGGCTTCTGCACGTAATCGAAGGCGCCGATCTTCATCGCTTCGACCGCGGTATGGACGGATCCGAACGCCGTCATCAGGATGACCGCGCTCGTCGGGTGCAGGGCCTTGGCGGTGCGGAGCACGTCCATGCCGTCGCTGCCCCCCATCTTCAGGTCGCTGAGCACGACGTCGTACTGTCCTTCGTGCAGCTTTTCGATTGCGACGTTGCCATTGGGGGCCTCGTCCACGTCGTGGCGCGCGTCCGAGAGCGCGCGGACAATCCCGCGCCTCAGCGAATCGTGGTCATCTGCAACAAGAATCCGTCCCATAGCATCCTCTTTTGACTAACCGAACAACTGCTGTTGATTGCGAACCGGCAGCGTGACGCGGAACACAGTGCCGCCTCCCGGACGCTCGCCGACATCGATGCGTCCGTCATGCGCATCGACGATCTTGCGGACGATGGCGAGGCCGAGGCCCGAACCCTGGGGCTTGGTCGTGAAAAATGGACTGAAGATCCGATCCACCACTTCCGGCGGGATCCCGGGACCGTCGTCCGTGATCGTGATCGCGATCGTCGGACCGGTGGCCTGATCGGCGGCGGTGGCGGTCTCTTCGTCCGCCTCGATCGATGCCGCGCTGATCTCGACTCGTCCCGATCCGTTCATCGCCTCGAAGGCGTTGGTCAGCAGATTGGTGAAGATCTGCCGCAGCTGGTGCGGGTCTCCCTGGATCGGCCGCAGCGCTTCTGGCACGTCGACCCTCACCTCCACGTCCCGCTTGCGCGAGTGGCTTTCCGACATGGCGACCGCGTCGCGGATCACGTCGGCCACGGCAATGTCCTCGACCTGGAGGCGGATCGGCCGCACGAAGGCGAGCACCTCCTGGACGATGACGTTCGCCATCTTCGCTTCCTTGATGATGTCGGCGAGCGTCGTCTGCGCGTCCGGCAGCTCGGTCAGCTGTCGCTTGAGGATGCCCGCCATCACTTCGATGCCGGCGAGCGGGTTCTTTACTTCGTGCGCGATCGCCGCCGCCATCTCGCCGAGTGCGGCGAGACGATCGCGCAGGCGTTCGCGCTCCTCGAGCTGTTCGACGCGGGTCAGGTCCTTGAAGAACAGCGTCGCGCCGACGCTGCGTCCGCCGGCGTCCTTCACGTGCGACAGCGTGTAGCCGATCACCTTTTCGGTGTTCTTCAGCCGCAGCTCGGCGCGGTTGGGCAGGTGCGACAGATCGAATGCGCTGCCGACGATGCGGCAGACGTCGGGGCGCTCCTTCAGGACTTGCGTATAAGGAAGACCGATGTCGGATGGCTGCGCCGTCAAGCCAAGAATCCGGTACGCCACCTCGTTCATCACGGCGATGCGGTTCTCATGGGTGACGGCAAGCACGCCGTTGCGGAGATTCCAGACGAGGTCGCGGTAGAAGCCCTCCGGGA
>JBKPSE010000339.1:0-7712 GCA_046765855.1 Acidobacteriota bacterium
GCGTGGCAATGCCCGGAGCACCCGCGGGCGGCGGCGTCGTGCCGGCCGCCGTGGTTGGCGGCGTCTCCGGAACCGGCGCGATCAGCGGCGGCGGACCGGAGAGCCCGATATTGGTCTGCGTGCCGATGTAGATCGAGCCGACATCTTCCGCGGTCAGTTCGTGGCCGCGCACGATGTGCGGCGTGATCAGCATCACGATCTCGGTGTCCTGGTCGTTGATGTCGTTGCCCGAGAACAGCTGCTTGAATCCCGGCAGGTGCATGATGCCGGGGAGTCCGGTGCGGTTATTGGTGTTGTCCTGGCGGGTCAGTCCGGCGAGGAGGTTGGCTTCTCCTTCACGCAGGCGCAGGAACGTGTGCACCTTGCGCGAGGTGAAGGACGGCGCCGACTGGCCGCCGACGTCGACGCTGCCGCCGATGGCGCTGTTCTCGACCGACAGATCGAGCACGATCTCTCCCTCGTAGGTCACCCGCGGCGTGATATCGAGGTTCACGCCGACGTCCTTGTAGTTGTAGGACGACTGCGGGATCGTGGCGAATCCGCCGGCGGCGGCGGCGCCGAACACGGTCGAGATGACCGGCACCTGCGCGCCGAGGTTCAACGTCAGCTTCTGTCCTTCCTGGCCGCGCAGCTGCGGCTTGGCCAGCGTCCGCGTGCGGTTGTCCGACTCGAGGAAGTTAACGACTGCCGTCGGCACGCCGAGATAGAAGTCAGCCGTGCTGACGCCCTGCGAGATCGTGTTCAAGTTGAACGGCGGCGGCGCGCTGATCGCGGTGGTGTTCGGCGGCGCGAGCTCCGGGGAGAACAGCAGGTTCAGCGTGTAGGCGCTGAGATTGATGCCGTAGCGCTTCAGCCGCGCGCGATTGACTTCGAGGATCTCGACATCCAGCACGACTTCGGCGCGCGGCTTGTCGTTGGCGCGGATGATCCGCTCGATCACCTCCATGACCGGCGCCGTCGCGCGCACGGTGATCGTGTTCGCCGCCTTGAGCGGCATGACCGTCGGCACCACCGGCATCTGCGGGATGCGGATGATGGTGTTGATGTGCTGCACCAGCTCGGTCGCATCGGCGTGCGAGATGTAGAACACCTTGATGACCATGTCGTCGTACTGCTGGTGCTTCGCCGGCTGGTCGGGAATGATGATGATCGTCCGCGGATTGACGACCTTGTAGTAATACTGGTTGGCGGACAGCACCTGCTGCAGCGCTTCCTCCACGGTCACGCCGTCGAGGTTCACGCTGTACGGCTTGTCGACATAGCCCGCGTCGTAGGTGATGTTGATCCCCGACGCGGTGCCGATGAAGTTCAGGATGTCGCGCAGGCTGGACGACGCGCCGAAGTTCAGGCGGATCGGCTCGCGCGACGATGGATTGAGCAGCGGCGGCGCGTTGCGCGCACCCGCTTGCTGGCGCAGCTGCTCGATCTGGGGCTTGGGGCGTGTCGCTTCGATGCGCTCGCGAATCTTGCGTTCGAGCTCCGCGACTTTGGCCGCGGCCACGCGATCGGTGTTGACCAGTTCGAGCGAGCGCCGGTATTCGATGAGCGCGGCATCGAGCTGGTCCTTCGCTTCCAGCTCGCGCGCCTTCTCGACGTGCATGCGCGCCGCTTCCTCCTGCGCGCGGCGGAGATGGATCTTGTATTCCGCGCTGTCAGGATTCGACTGCACAGCCTTGGTGAAATAGACGACGGCGGCGTCCCAGTCCGAGGAACGCACGGCTTCCTGGCCGCGGCGGAACGCGCGGGAAGCCGCGCAGCCGGAGGCCAGCACGGCCATCATCAGGAGAAGTGCAAGGCTACGTTTCATAAGTTATTGTCCGCCGCGCATCGGAAGCGTCTGCTGCCCCGTGCCGTTCGGATATTCCATCACCACCGACTCCACGCCGATCCGTACGACCTTGTATTGCCCTGCGACGAGTTGTCCTTCCGCGGCATACATTGGCAGGCCCTTCCCGTCGATGAACACGAAGATCGCCACCTTCTTGTTGCCCTGCTCCGCCGTCCCGATGAATTTCAGCGGAATGGGCGGCGGACCCGGCGGCGCCGCGGGGCGCTCGGGCGCGACCGACCGTTGCGTTAACGTCGACGGCGGCGGTGGCGGCGGAGGCGGCGGCGGTTTCACGTAAAACCGGAACGGATTCCGGTTCTCCCCGCTTGGCTCCGGCGCCGGCTGCTTCAGATCGTCCAGCCGGACGTCGAGCGCATCACTCGGAGTTCCGGCCGTCTCAGCTGCCCTGCGCTGCTCCCTTGGTTGATTAGACGGCCCAGGCGTCGGCCCGGCCGCAGGGCGCCAGGTAAACGCGAGGACGGCCACCAGCACGACGAGCAGCACGCCGAGCACGATCGCGCGCGATCGCGCGGCCTTAGGCTCCGGCATCGGTGGAACGGAAGTAAGTGGCGATGTCGAGCAGCACCGCCAGCGTGCGACCGCTCTGCTCGCTCGCCGCGGTCAGCGCCACGTTCTCGAGGACGATGAATTCCGGGGCCGTCTCGAGCGAATAAATGAAGCGGCGCACGTCGCGGTAGTCGCCGGTCAGGGTGTAGGTCGTCGTCAGCTTCGAGAGCTTCGTCCCCTTCTCGGGAGCGATGGCATTGTTGCCATGTTCGAGCCGCACGTTTGCCTGTTTCGCCAGCTGCGACAGCCGCGTATAGGTCAGACTTCTGGCGACGCTCGACGTCGCGGGAAGCACTTCCTTGTAGAACTTCTCGAGTGCGGCGTCCGCCTGTTTCTTGCCGGTGACGGTCTTCTTCGCGGAGTTGTACTCGGCCACCGCTTTCGCGAGCAGTTCGTGCTGCGTCGCAGCTTCCGCCTGCGCGCTGGCCACTTGCCGGCTGAGCGGAAACACGATCAACGCATACAACAGCAGGTTGGCGACGATGCCGAGCGCGATCGGCAGCACGATGCTGCGCTTGTCGTGGAGGACGCGGCTCAGATTCATCGCGCTTCTCCCGTATAGACTGCGCTCATCTGCACGCGATGAATCCCCTCTTCGGTGACGGTCACGTCGCTCCAGACGATGTCGTGAAAGGCCCCGGTCTTTTCGAGCCGGTCCCAGAAGTTGTCGATGACTCCCTCGCCCCGTCCCTGGATTTCCATGGCGATGTGAGTCGTGCCCTCCTTGTCGAACTCCGGACGCACGGAGGTCAGCATCACGTCCTCGGGCAGATTCGCCTCGAGCTGGTTGAACAGACGCGTCCACGAGAACGTACGCTGCTCGATCAGCAGGTTGGCTTCCTTGGCCTCGGCGGCAACCACGGCAAGCTGCTTCTGGTCGAGGCCGCGCCGGATGTTCGCGGCTTCGCGGGTCAGACGGTCGGCTTCCGCCTTGTTGCGGGCGATGGACGCGTTGTATTCCGTCTTGCTGCGCGACAGACGGATGACGCGCGCGACCTGCCAGGCGGTGATCGCCAGCAGGATCAGCGCGAGGACCGCGACGAGCGCGTGAACGATCCGCTCGTTGTAGAACGGGCGCGTCGAGAGGTTGGTCCGCAGCACTAGGCGACTCGCTCCCTGAGCACGACGCCGACCGCCGGCGCCAGCGTATCGAGCAGCTCGGCCCCGGCGCTGATCCGATCGCGCATCTCCGCGGTGCCCCGGAAATCGAGCGCTTCGACTCTGACGCCGAGCCGCTCTTCGAGCGTGCGGCGCAGCCGCTCTCCCGCGTCGGCGCCGGCGCCGGCGAGGATGACACGGCCGAAGCGGGCGCCGCCCAGCCGGTCTTCGTGATACATCGCTGTCTGGTGCACGACGTCGGCGAGATCCGTGTTGGTCTCGAGCTGCCGCGTGCGGAAGAAGATCAGATCCCTGTCGCGCACGATCGCCAGCGTCGCGTAATCGGATGCCGCGTGCACGACCAGCCAATCCCCCGGCGCGGCGCCGCCGGCGGCCAGCGCCGCGTTGACCAGGTTGAGCGAAGCCAGATCGACAATGCCGGCTTCCGCCCCGGCCTCGGCGCAGCCGTTCATGTAGCTGTCGATGATGTCGCGCCTGGCGATGGTGACGAGGTACTCGCGGCCTCCGCCCGGGATCGGCGCGGCCGGCACCCACGATAGCTGCGCGTCCTCGGGCTTGAACGGGGCGGCCTTGCGCATCTGCCAGTGAATCAGCTGGTCGAGATCCGCGGCCGCAGGAATCTTCTCGAAACGCAGCAGCGATACCTTGGCGGCGGTGTCGGGAATGACGAGCGCGACCCGGCGCGGACGCGATCCGAGCTTGTCGAAAACCGAACGCACGGCGGCGGACAAGGCACGACCGTCGTGCACGTTGACCGCGTTCAGCGCCGGAGTCACGACGCCGGGCGTTAGCCGTTCGCTCGCGTGGGCGCCGACGGTCCAGCCCGCGCCCTGTCGCGTCAGCGATACCGCGGTCACGCGATCCGCCGCGATCTCGACGCCGACTGACGGCGGAGGGCTGGTGAGGAAACTCGGCAGCGTACTCATTCGACGAACGTCACCTTGTTGATCTCGCGCAGCGTCGTGACGCCGGCGAGCACGCGCTCGACCGCCGACTCGCGCAGCGACCGCATCCCCTCGTCGCGCGCCGCCTTCTTGATCTCGGAGTTGGGCCGCCGCGCCAGGATGATCTCGCGGATGTTATCGGTCAGATCGAGCAGCTCGCATATGGCGGTCCGCCCCTTGAACCCCGTCCCGCCGCACTCGATGCAGCCGGTCCCCTCGAAGAACAATCCGCTGTCGGCGAGGTTCGGATCCATCGCCGATTCAATCAGCTGTTCGCGCGTGACCTTCGCCGCCCGCTTGCAATGGGCGCAGATGTTGCGCACGAGGCGCTGCGCCAGGACGCAGTTCAGCGCCGATACGAACTGGTACGGCTCGACGCCCATGTTGAGGAAGCGGCCCAGCACGTCGACGACGTTGTTGGCGTGGACGGTGGTGAAGACCAGGTGCCCGGTCAGCGCCGAGTTGATCGCGATCTGCGCGGTCTCGTTGTCGCGGATTTCGCCGACCATGATCTTGTCCGGGTCGTGCCGCAGGATCGAACGCAGCCCGCGCGCGAACGTCAGCCCCTTCTTCTCGTTGATGGGAATCTGGGTGATGCCGCGGAGCTGATACTCGACCGGATCCTCGATCGTGATGATCTTGTCCTCGACGGTCTTGATTTCAGAGAGCGCGGCATAGAGCGTTGTCGTCTTGCCGCTGCCGGTCGGGCCCGTGACCAGCACCATCCCATACGGCTCGGCGATGTACTTGCGGAAGCGGCGCAGCTCGACGTCCGGAAAGCCGAGAATGTCCAGGCGCAGCTCGTGGAACTGTTCGCTGATCGACTCCTTGTCGAGGATACGGATGACCGCGTCCTCGCCGTGCACGCTCGGCATCACCGAGACGCGGAAGTCGATCGTCTTGCCGGGAAGCCGCAGCTTGAACCGCCCGTCCTGCGGAATGCGCTTCTCGGCGATGTCGAGCTCCGCCATGACCTTGACGCGCGAGATGATCGTGCTGTGGAAGCGCTTGTCGATCGGCCGCATCGCCGACTGGAGCACACCGTCGATGCGGTACTTCACATACACCGCGTCGTCCGCGGTCTCGATGTGGATGTCGCTGGCGCGGCGCTGGATGGCCGTGTAGATCGTGGTGTCGACGAGCCTGATGACCGGACTCGTGTCGGTCGTCAGCTTCTCGACCGTCAGCTGCTCGTCCCCCTGCTCGTCTTCGTGCAGGATCTGCAGCTGGAAGCTCTCGGTCGCGTCTTCGAGCACGCGGGTAGAGCTTTCGCTCTTCTTCAGGATCGCCTGAATTGCAGATGGCGGCGCCACCATGACGCGAATCGGCGTGCCGAGGAGCGTGCCGAGCTCGTCGATCATCGGCAGATCGCGCGGATCGCTGACCACGATGACCAGCGTGCTGCCGTCGCGCCGGTACGGCACGAAGCCGTAGCGCAGCATCAGCTCCGCGGGAATCGTGCGGAACAGGTCGTGATCGATATTGAAATGCGCGAGGTCGAGGAAGGGCAGCCGGTAGCGCTCGGCCAGCCGGCGCGCCTCCGCGACTTCCGCCGCCAGTTCGGCAGCGGTCTGCTGCGGAGTGCCCTGATCGGCGTAGAGCTCGGGGTGCGCGGCGGTCGCGGTGGAAATATTGGGATCCATAGGGTGCCTAGGTGTTGCTCAACGCCGATGACAGGTTGAACAAGGGCAGATACAGCGACAGCAGCAGGCCGGCGATGACGATGCCCATGATGACGAGCAATGCGGGCTCGATGATCGTGACGAACCGCCCGAGGTTCGTATCGATCTCCTCATCGTAGAAGTCCGCGAGACTGTTCAGCATCTCCTGCAGCGCGCCAGTCGATTCGCCGACCTCGACCATCTTGATCGCCACGTCGGGAAAGGATCCGCTGTCCTGCAGCGTGGCGGCGAGCGATCGCCCTTCACGCACCTGCTGCGCCGCGGTCGTCAACTGCGCCGCCATGTGTTGATTCGACAGCGAACGCGACGTGACCTCGAGCGCATTCACCAGCGGAATGCCGCCGCCGAGCAGCGTGGCCAGTGTGCGCGCGCCCTGCGAGGTCGAGAACTTCTGGGCGATCGGTCCAAGCATCGGCACGCGCAGCAGCGCCCGATCCAGCCGCCGCTTCTGCATCGGATCCCTGAGCCAGGCCCAGAACGACACTGCGGCGATCCCGATCCCAGCGATGATGAACAGGAAGTACGTGGTCACGAACTCCGACAAGGCGACGATGAATCGCGTCGACATCGGCAGTTCCTTGCCGAACTGGTTGTAGAAGTTGCCGAACTCGGGGACCACTTTGACGACGATGACCGTAACGACCACGAGCGAGAGCGCGACGAGGATGGCGGGATAGACCAGCGCCGAGATCGTCTTGCGTCGCACGCTGGAAACCACCTTCACGTAGCTGACGTAGCGGCGCAGCACCTGCTCGAGGTTGCCCGACTTCTCCCCCGCCAGCAGCGAGGCGGTGTAAACGCCGGGGAACATCCCCTGGTGGGCCTCGAACGCCTCGGACAGCGCGCTTCCCGCGCGGACGCGCTCGTAGACGTCATCGAGCACCGCCTTGAAGACCGGACTGCTGACGCGCTGGCGGAGGATGTCCAGCGACTGGACCAGCGGCATGCCTGCCTTCAACAGCGTCGCCAGTTCCTGGTTGAACACGAGGAATTCGCGGCTCGCCACCCTTCGCCGGTGCGGAATGGCTGGCAGGTGAAAGCCGGCCAACGCCCGGCGTCCCGCCTGCTGGATGCCGAGGACGTACAAGCCCTTCTCCTCGAACTCGCGCCTGAGGCGAGCCTCGCTGTCGGCGATGTAAACGCCCTCGATGATGTCCCCGCCCGGTGTCCCGAGCCTGCATCTGAATTCCATTGTTTACGTTCGCTGAGTGGGGCCGTTCTGGTTCCCACCTCGCTGCGCGCCCGCGTTACCTATCGGCGACTACCCTCGGGCGCTCGCAGGCGGCCGCAGGCGCTGTGCCCAGGGACGCACACGGAGACCACTGGCGACTGTATTCGCCATCTTACGACAACTATTTGGATTAGACGGGGTTAAGCGTGGCTTGGCTGGCGAGGGAGGCAAAGAGTTGGCAGTTCGCAGTTGGCAGTTGGCAGTGAGCAGTGAGCAGTGAGCAGTGGGCAGTGGGCAGTTCGCAGTGGGCAGTCGGCGGTGGGCAGTGGGCAGCAGGCAGCGGGCAGTTCGCAGTGGGCAGTGAGCAGTTGGCAGTAGGCAGCGGGCAGTTCGCAGTAGGC
>JBKPSE010000340.1:0-5456 GCA_046765855.1 Acidobacteriota bacterium
CGGCTGGACAGTCAACGACAGTACACGATCGGCAGTGAAGCCCAGATCGACACTGCGCAGCGCGGCGAAGCTGCGGACGACGAGACCGGCGGCGACAAGCAAAACGACCGCGAGCGCGATCTGCAGAACCAGCAGCGCGGAACGCGCGCGCACCGTCTGCCGGCCCGCCGTGGAGCGGGCACCGTCGAAAGCCTCGACAAGGCTCACCGCTCCGGCCTGGCGTAAGGGAATCAGCCCCGTCGCGAGCGCGGCGACGATGACGACGGCAAAGGTGAAGAGCGCAACGGCACCATCGATGCTGACCTCACCGATTCGTGGCAAGTCGTCGGGCGCCAGCGCAACGATGGCGCGCGCGAGGCCGTTGGCGCACAGCAGTCCGAGAGCGCCTCCGGCGACGCCAACGATCGCGATCTCGGCGAGCCAGAGCTGCGCGATCGCCGCGCGTCCGGCTCCGAGCGCCAGGCGGATCGCATGTTCCTGCCTGCGGCGCGCCACACGAGTCAGCATCAAACCGGAGATGTTCGCGCAGGCGATCAGCAGCAGGACCGCGACGGCGGCGGAGAGCAGGTGCAGCGCCGGCCGCATCGGTCCGAACATGTGATCGAGAAGCGGTGTGACGACCGTACGCTCGCCCCATTTCATCCGTCCCGCATCGTCGCGATCGAGCCGCGCCTCGATTGCATCCAGTTCGGCGTCAACGGCACTCATGTCCAGTCCAGGCCGGACGCGCCCGACGATGTAAGAGACGCCGACGGCGTCAAGAGCGGAGGTGTCGGTGTCGGCGCCGACGAGGATCGGCGCGGAAGGCATCCAGAATTCGGCGCCGCGCGGAACATCGAAGGCTGGCGGCATCACCCCGATGATCTCGACCGGTTTGCCGTCGAGGATCATCGTCTTTCCGAGTACTCGGGGATCCTGGTTGAAGCGGCGCATCCACATCGAGTGGTTGAGCACCGCCACGGCGGGGGCGTGCGGAAGATCGTCCTCTTCACGGAAGCCACGTCCCAACGCCGGGCTGACGCCGAGTGTCTCGAAAAAGCCGGCCGATACGCCGTTGAACCAGACACGCGTCGGCTCGCCATGGCCGGTCAATACCGAGCTCCAGTTGTGCGAGGCCATCATGCTCGCACGGGTGAACGTCGTGCCGGCCGACTTCCACTCGCGCAAGTGCCGGTAGGTGAGCTCGACGACCGAGCCCGTGCCGCCTCGGGTCTGCCAGACCACCGCGACGCGGGAAGGATTCTCGACCTGAATCGGCCGCAGCAGGACGGCATGAAGGGCACTGAAGATCGCGCTGTTCGCGCCGATGGCCAGCGCAAATGTGACGACGGCAGTGGCGGTGTAGCCGGGCGACCGGCGCAGATGACGGAGGGCGAGCCGCAGACTTCCGGCCACCGCGCCGCTCATCGACATCACCGTCCGCGCGCGATCGCCGCCGCCCGATCGATCTGGCTCGCGAGGCCGTCGATCGCCTTTGCCACAATCGGCACGAACGACTTCGCTTCATCCCACTGCCGCTGCTCGATCCCTTCGCGGATGCCGGGCAGCGTCTTCACTCCGTAGCCGGTATAGAAACCCGGCGCGTAGGCAAGGTGCTTGAACCATGGGCGGCGGGGCAGGCCGGGGTCGTAGCGGAAGGCCCGCTCCGAGGTGAAGAGCAGGCGATTCAGCTCCGCGAGCTTGGCAGAGGGTAACGCGGTAGCGCGGCCGCTCGCGGCCGTCTTGTTGTAACCGGCCGCTGCCTTCTCCAGCCGGTCAAGTGAGGATCGCAGCGGCGCGAGATCGATTGCCGGCGCATCGGCGATCTCCTTCCTTGCCTTCTCGATCTCGTCGACGTAGCCGCGCAGCGTCCGCGCGGTCGCGGTGAATTCGAAGGGCAGGACGTCGGCGTCGGCAAGCCTGAGAACAGCCGTGCCGATGGCGCGCGACAACGCGGCGCCGTACGCGAAGTCCTTGTCGGAGAAGTGCGTGTACCAGTAGAACGAGTCGTAGATGGAATGGTAGACGCCGCCTCCACCCTCACCGCCGAACCCCATGTCGAGCGACGCCACCTGCAGGTTGTCGATGAACGCCGTGTAGTCCGACCCTGAGCCGAGCGCATCGATCGGCTTGTCGCCGCGCTTGCGGATCGTCTCGCGTCCCGCTTCCGTTTTCTCCTGCTGCAGGTCGCGATCCACCGCCGCGGTAAACAGCGTCTTTCCGGCACGCTTTGGATCCTCGACGTCGCGCATGACGTCGTTGACGAATGCCTGCAGCGAATGCGATCCGGACGCATTGAGCCAGCCAGTTCCCGTCGAATCGCTGTTGATGTAGACGACGGCGTTGCGCGAGAGTTCGGCGGCGTGCTTCTCGGCCCATTCCGTCGAGCCGAGCAGCCCCCATTCCTCGCCGTCCCAGGACGCGAGGATGATCGTGCGTTTCGGCTTCCATCCCGATTTCAGCAGCTCGCCGAGTCCGCGCGCCGTTTCCATCAGCGCGACGTTGCCGCTCGTCGGGTCCGACGCGCCGTTCACCCACGCGTCGTGATGATTGCCTTGAATGATCCATTCGTCAGGGAAGGTCGATCCCTTGATCGTCGCAATCACGTCGTACAGCGGCCGCACCTTCCATTCGAAGGCGAGCTTCAGGTGCACCTTTGCCGGCCCGCCGCCAACGTGATAGGTGGTCGGCAGCGCTCCGCGCCAGTCCGCGGGCGCAACGGGCCCGCCGAGGTTGCGGAGCAGCGGCAGCGCGTCGCCATAGGAAATGGGCAGTACGGGAATCTTGAGAATGACATCCGATGACGAACGGTCGGCGGCGTCGAGCGTTCCCGGGTCCGCGCCGCGGCCAGGCGACAGCGGATCGCCAGGATGGATCGGCATGTCCATCACGCTGCCGCGCTGCACACCGTATAGCGGACGATACGCGCCTTTCGGATACGGATCACCGGGATAGAACCCGTCGTCTCTCGGATCCGAATAGATGATGCAGCCGATGGCGCCGTGCTCGTAGGCAACCTTCGGCTTGATGCCGCGCCAGCTCCGGCCGTAGCGGGCGATGACGATCTTTCCCTTCACGTCGACGCCGAGCTTGGCGAGCTGCTCGTAATCGTCCGGGGTGCCATAGTTCACATACACCAGCTCGCCGGTGACGTCGCCGTCGGCCGAGTAGGCGTTGAACGTCGGCAGCTGACCGAGGTCGCCGGAATCCGGATCTTCGGCCACCGTCGGCTCCTTCAACTCCGCGACGTAGCGTTCCGGCACGATGAGCTCGAGCGACCGCTCGGTCGGATACGGCATCAGCGCCTCGAACTCCTCGATGCGCGCGTCGAGTCCGAACGACTTCAACTGCGAGAGCACGTAGTCGGCGACTTTCCGGCTGCCGGGGCTGCCCGCGTGGTGCGGCTCCGCCGCAATCACCCGCATGTACTCGCGCAGGTTCTCCGGTTTCGGCACCGCTCTGAACTGCTTCTCGATGTCGCGCTGCATTGCCGCGTTCGCCTCGGAAAAACCGCGCAGTCCGTCGACCGGCTGCGAGTCGGCGACCGGGGTGAGCAGCAGCGCCGCGGCGGCAACGAGGGGCACGGCGCCAGAGAGACGACGCATCACGAGTTCTCCTTTGCGGCGGACTTCGCCAGCGCCTGCACCGCCTGCACCATGGACATCAGTCCGATGCCTTTGCCCATCGAAATGTTCTGCCGGAAGATCTTCTCGACGATATCCGGAGTGATCCTGGCGACCTCGGATGGCGGCAGCCCCGACAGCGTTTTGTCGAGAATCGCTGCGAGCGCTTTCGCGGAAATGCCGGACGGATTCTCGACCGCGAAGTACAGCTTCAGGGTTCCGTCTGGAAGCTTCTGCGCCCACGCGTAGGCATCCGATTCACACTGCGGAATCTGATGCGATTTCGGAAAGGGGCGGGTCGCAATCGACGGCGGTACTTCCTTGAACTGATCCGCGTACGACAGCAGCATGCCGGTCCGGTCCGCCGGATCGAACATCTGGAACATATCAACCAGCTGCTGCAATTTTTCCAAACGAGATTCCCCGATTTCCGATTATGCGATGCGCGATTGCCGATCACTTTTCAATCGGCACTCCGACCATGTTTCCCCACTCGGTCCAGCTGCCGTCGTAATTGCGCACGTTCTCGAACCCGAGCAGGTACTTCAGCGCGAACCAGGTATGGCTGCTGCGTTCGCCGATGCGGCAGTATGCGATCGTTTCCTTCGCCGGCGAGAGCTTGTTGTCCTCGCAGTACAACTTCTTCAATTCCTCCGCCGACTTGAACGTCCCATCGTCGGGATTGATTGCCTTGGCCCAGGGAACGCTCCTGGCGCCGGGAATGTGGCCGCCGCGCAGCGCGCCCTCGTTCGGGTAATCGGGCATGTGCATGCGCGTCCCCGCGTATTCTTCGGGACTGCGCACATCGACGAGCTGCCCCTGCTTGCTCAGGTGCGCGAGCACGTCATCGCGATAGGCGCGATGCGGCGGATCGTTGCGGTCGGGTGCCGTGTAGTGCGTCTTCGGATAGGACGCCACGTCGCGGCTCAGCGGCCGGTTCTCCTTCTGCCATTTGACGCGCCCGCCGTCCATCACCTTCGCGTTCGTGTGGCCGAAGAGCTGGAAGACCCAGAACGCGTAGCACGCCCACCAGTTGTTCTTGTCGCCATAGAACACGACGGTCGTGTCTCTGGTCGCGCCGATGCGCGACATCAGCGACTCGAACCCTTCGCGCGTGATGTAGTCGCGGCGAAGCTGATCGTTCAGGTCGGATGTCCAGTCGACGTGGACGGCGCCGGGAATGTGTCCCGACGAGTAGAGCAGAGTGTCTTCGTTGGATTCGATCAGCCGGACGTTCGGATCGTTCAGGTGCTGCTGGACCCAGTCGGTGGAAACGAGGGCTTCAGGGTGCGCGTAGCCGCGCTGTTCGATGGGCGTAGCCATTAGGAGATCTCCTGATTTGGTGATTCGTGTCTTGGTGATTTCGCATCACCAAATCCCCGAATCGCGAAATCACCAGATCTGCTAATTGAGAGAAGGACCGTGCGAACAGGCGCAGTGTCCGCCTTGGGATTTACACGCCGGGATCGCTTCCGTTTCCTTGCGGCCGCCGCTGCCGACCATGCCGGGCGTCGAGAGCAGCTTCTGCAGATCGTCGCCGTGGCACGCCGGGCAGGACGCCGCCCGCGTGGCGGTCACGAACGCCTCGAAGTGCCGGCCGCAGCCGCGGCACGCGTACTCGAACATGGGCATAACGTAGAGATTCTATCAGGTACCCGGCTTGCTGTGGATCCGGACATGGCAAAACAGACCTCGAACAAGGCCGGCGTCCGCTCCCTCGGTGAAAAGCAGAACAACAGCCGTCACGGTTTCGACCCCCAGCCGGCGGCCACCCCGGTCCCCGGCGCCGACGGCGCTGAGCAGTCCCGGCGCCGGCGTCAGCCCGGCACTGCGGCGACACGCCCGGGCAAGGGC
>JBKPSE010000341.1:0-2638 GCA_046765855.1 Acidobacteriota bacterium
CCGATGTTCAGGCGATCGACGTGCACCGCATCGAGCAGCCTGCGGCGCAGCGTCTCGTTGCCAGTCAGCGCCGTGCAGACGAGCGTCGGCCCGATCGCGTCGAGCATCCTCGCCTCGGGACACTGCACCACGGAAACGAACGGGAACATGTATTCCTTGTGCGCCGCGGGCGCGTCCGGCGACTCACAGTGGAGTACGGTGGGCAGCAGATAATCGGCGCGTCCCTGCTTGATCAGGCGCGGTCCGGGCCGATGCTTCGCGGTCACATCGGTGACGCCGGGGGTCTGCAAATCGGCGTCGATCGCGGCCGAGATCGCCTCCGCGGCGCCGGGCACGGTGAAGGCGGCGAGGCTCGCGTCGGGATGGTCGGGCGGCCGCGCTTCCACCTTGGCCAGCCGCTGCGCGATTGCGTCGGCTATCTCCCTGGTATGACGGCTCGCCCAGATTCCGGAGCAGTTGATGCAGCCGCGTCCACTGTTCAGGAAGACGCTGTCCACCATCATGTCGAGGAATTCCTCCCAGCGATCGACCATGTCGTCGCCAAGCACGATCTTCGAGAACCCCGGACCGTGCGCCTGCACCTTCGGATTCCCCCGATACCGATCCACCGTCGCCTGCCCGCCGAAGATCATCGTGCGGCCGACTGCGTCGAGGACCGCGGCGCCCACGTCAGCGCCGCCGGGATACAGAGAGATCGCCTCGCGAGGGATGCCGGCCTGAAAGAATGCTTCCGCCATCCGATACGGCGTCCACGGCTCCTGCGGTCCGGGCTTGAGCACGAGTCCGATCTGAAGCGGGATGATCGGCAGCCAGAGCGTGTGGACGCCGGGGGAATTGGACGGCAACACCAACCCGACGACCGGGCTCTGCACCTGAAAACTGATCGGCACGCCGCGCTCTTCGCCGTATCCGGACGAGAGCACGTCGAGCGAGAGCCCGCGGGTCAGCGACTCGAGGATGCGGCGCATCTCCGCCAGCACGAACGCGTTCTTCTTCATGTTGGCGCGGCACATCTTCTCGGGCAGTCCGGTGCTCGCCGACTGCGCGCGCGCGAATTCGTCGGGCGACTGCGTGCCGCTGCCCATCGGCAGGGTCGCGCTCATGTAGAGCTCGCCCGCCTTGCCGGCTCGATCGATCAGCTCCTGGATGGGAATCTCGCGCAGCACGTCGCGCGCACGCTGCGCCTTGCGCACGTCGCGCTGAATCAGTCCGCCATTGGCGCGGCTGACGGTCGCAATCGGCTCACCGGTCGAGAAGTGGGCGACTTCGTCTTTCTCCAGTGATTCGTAGGGCTGGCCCCAGCGCAGAACGGGAAGATGGATCATTTTATGTGTGTCGCTGACGCGGACGCTGCCGGTGTCTCGAGCACCGCGGCCGCGCTCAATACACGCCGACGGTCGTCGTGGCCGCAAACCCCCGGTATGGCCTGACGCCGCTCACGCCATCCCACGGGTACTTCTCGTGCGGCGGCTCGCGCTCTCCTTCGTCGCGTTCGAGAAATCCGGGCATGAAGAACTCGCGCGTCAGCGTCGTCAGCTTCACCCGCCCGGTCTGGCCGTACTCGACGATCTTGTTCTGATCGTCGAAGTCGACGACCTGCACGACGGCGCGCGGCTGCGGCGCGTAGTAGGTGATCTTATAGCCCTTCTCCGGACCGCTGGGCGCGCTTGCCGCAAGCCCCATCAGGGTGTTGCCGTAGGTCGGCGTCATGTAGGCGCCGTCGAGCAGCTCCTCGTGCGCGAAGCGGTTCCATTGCGGCGTGAACTCGGTGCCGCCGGAGAAGATGCCTGTGATCCCCGCCTTCCGGATCGTCGTCCCCATCGCCTCGAGGCGAAGCGCGAGCGCCTCCAGCAGCTTCGGCGTGGTGAACATGCACTTGATGTCGTGATTCGCCTGAAGGATGGTGACCGCCTGGTCGATGACGTGATCCTTGTAGGCCTGCAGGTGCTCGCTCCAGCCCTTCTTGATCAACTTGATGACCCAGCGCGGATCGAGGTCGACGCAGAAGCTGATTCCGCCGCGGTACTGCGCCAGATGCTCGACCGCGAGGCGCAGGCGGCGCGGTCCTGACGGTCCGAGCATCAGCCAGTTCGCGCCCCTGGGAAAATGCTCGTCGGGAAGCGTGCTGCTGAACAGTTCGTAGTCGATGCGGAAATCTTCGTGCGCGATGCGCGTCTTGGGGACGCCGGTGGTACCGCCGGTCTCGAACACGTATATCGGTTTGCCGGAAATTCCCTTGGGGATCCAGCGCTGCACCGGACCGCCGCGCAGCCACTCGTCCTGAAACTCGCCGAAGCGCTGCAGGTCGCCGAACGTTCGTACTTCGCGGCGCGGATCCCACCCCTGGGTTTTCGCAAACTCGAGCCAGAAGGGGGAGCCGGTCGCCGGATCGAAATGCCAGTCGATCACCTCACGCACCCAGCGATCGAGCGCGTCCTGCGGCCGGCTTATTGGCGAAGGCTGCATGGCATCGTAGTATAGCGTTCTTGCCGCTGGCACTCGTGGCGCTCATCACCGCGGTCGTCTACGTGCTGCACCAGGATTTCTGGTTCTGGCGCAGCGCGCGCCCCCTCGTCTTCGGCTTTCTTCCCATTGGGCTCGCGTATCACGCCGCCTACACGATCGCGATCTCGTTTCT
>JBKPSE010000342.1:0-3554 GCA_046765855.1 Acidobacteriota bacterium
GGCTTCCGTCTGCTTGAGGGCTTCGCGCTTGAACCGCGCGCGCGCCGCGCCCGTCACCAAGAACGCGGCTTCGAGCACGGGTGGATTGGTGCCGGGCTCCGGGCGGCGCTCACGCTGCGTGGCATCGCGCGCGTGCCGCGAGAGGCGCGTGAAGGCCTCTGCCGCCGCGGCGGACGCCTGCGCCCGAGCGCCGAGCACGGCATCGCGGGCGGCCTTGCGCGCCGCGAGAAACGCAGATCCCGAGGCCGGCTTCGTCGTCTCGGCGGCCGCAGCCGCCGCCACTCGCCGCGTGATGCGGACGCCCCACTCCTCGCAGCCGGCGATGTGCCTCATGACACGGTCGATCGCCTTGCGGCGGCCGGTGACGTCCGCCAGCGCTTTGTCGAGCGTGCTGAACATCGTAAAGAGCTTTGCGGGAATCACCGTGACGCCGCGGCTGTGGGTGAAGTGCTCGACCACCGCCTCGTGCGCGACGGCCACCCGCGAGATCCAATCGAGATCTCTGAGGCGCGGCTCGAGCTCTGTCGGTCCGTACTGAGACAACGGCACATCCGCGGCAATGAGCCACAGCGCTTCGGCAACCTTGTGTGCGTCCGCAGCGCCGGCGCCGGGCACTCCCGCCGGAACCTTGGTCATCGGCGGCTTTCGCGGCGCGCGCACGACGCAATACAGGTAGATCACTGTGGAACGCATCGGCATCACGTGAGCTGCTGCCACGAGCGTACCCACTCACGCAGACCGGCGGGGCCGTGCGGCGGCGGGACGTCGGCCGGCGCCACGATGATAGCGTAAGCGCCGCGACGGAGTCTCTTGATTGCCGCCGCCTGCGCGCGGCGGGCGGCGCGGCATCGCGAGCAGCTGCCGGCGCCGGCGGCGTTGACGATCACCGCGGTGACTGCGAGTCCGATTCGCGCCAGCGCGTCCATCAAGGCGTGCGACTCGTCGATCGGCACCTGTGCCGGGCGGGTGACGACGACAAAACTGGACTCTGCCGGATCGGCCAGGATCTCCTGCAGCCGGCGCAGGCGCTTCGACAGCTGCACGAGCAGCGCCGCGAGCGTTCCCGCGCCGACGATCTCGCGATACTTGACGAGTATCGCCATCAGCGCGAGCGTCCAGTCCCGCAGGACGCCGGGCGTCTGCAGCAGCCGCAGCGCATGTCCGGTCGGCGCGGTGTCGACGACAACGAGGTCGTAGCCGCCTGCCGCATCCGCGATCGTCTCCGCGACGTCGGCGATCGCAATCACTTCGTCGATCCCTGGTGGTGCGAGATCGATGAGGTCGCGAAACGCTTCCTGGTCGCCGGCCGCGGATCGGGCGATTCGCCTGAAGGCCTCGTCTACCGCGGCGACGTATTTCCGGCGGTACGCGTCCATTTCCGCTGCCGCATCGATTTCGCGCACGTGCAGCCGGGGCCAGCCGCTTACCGCGCGCGGATCGTTCCCGAACCGGGCGCCAAAGACATCGCCCAGTGAATGGGCGGGATCGGTCGACACGAGCAGGACGCGCTTCTCGCCGGCAAGCCGCAATGCCGTTGCCGCGGCGCAGGTCGACTTGCCGACGCCTCCCTTGCCGCCGAACAGCACGAGTTTCGCGTTCGCCGATCGAGACGTCAAACCAGCCGCGCCCGCAGGCGCCAGATCCCTTTTCGGTATGTCGCCGGTAGCGCGAATTCGCGCTGGAGGCGGTGGTGAATCGGGAGCAGGCTTCCACGCCACCAGCGAATCCGCGGCAACGCGCAGCGCCGGCAGGCCGCGCGGCTCGCGCGGCAATTCGGGCATGCCGCGAATCTCCCGTCCGGCAAACCGGCGAGCGACGGGCGCCAGCGCGCGCGCCTCGAAGCGCCTCCGTCCCTCGCACCAGCGACACGGCTCCGGCGGAGGCGGCGTGATGCGGTTGACGATCAGGCCGTCGACATGAATACCGCTCCGTTCGAGCGCGCCGACCGCATCCACCGTCTCTTCGAGCGCCATCGGCTCAGGGAGCGTCACCCAGGTGATGGTCGTCGTCTTGCCGCTGCGCAGCATCGCGGCGAGCTCGTCACCTTCGCGATCGAGCTCGACGATCAGTGCATCGGCAGCATCGCTGCGGTAGCCGCCGCGCAGAGCGCTGACCACCGCGCGGTGATGCGCCTGCAGCGAATCGAGCAGGCCGGCAACCCTTCCCAGAAGCGCAGGCGCTGCCAGCAGACGGAGGGTATGCCCCGTCGGCGCGGTGTCCACGACAACGGTCTGGTAGGCCGGCGCAGCCTCCTGCGCCATGCGCACGATTTCCATGAGGCCGATGACTTCGTCGATGCCGGGCAGCGACAGCTTCAGCAGGCGGCCGACATCCTCTTCGTCGAGGTAGGTGCCGCGCAGGGCGATGGCGGCGAGCAGAGCCTTGCGCGGCGTCAGCCAGCGCTCGAATGCCCTGGCGCCATCCACGTTCGCCGCGAATAGTCCCGTCGCGCCCGATACCGGCGCGGGATCGGCGGCGATCGACCTGCCGAACACGGCTGAGAGCGACGAGGCAGGATCGGTGGTGACCAGCAGGGTGCGGCCGTGCAGCGCGGCGCGCAGGGCAAACATCGCCGCGCACGTCGTCTTGCCCACGCCGCCCTTACCGCCGACGAACTGAAAGACAGGCACGCGAGGAGACGCCGGAAGCGGCCGGCGGGGGGAACCCCGCCGGATCGTCAATGTTCGTCGCCTTCGAACGAGGCTTCGATGCCGGTCACCTTCATGTCCTTCGGCGAAATCGCGGCGGACTCGCCGCCGCGCTGCCGCTCCTTGATCTCGCGGATGCGCGCGACGATGTCCGATTCGAGCGCGGCGAACTCTTCCTGCGTCATCTCACCGAGCTCGACGCGCATCTGGGCGTCGAGCAGGCGTTCGCGCAGCACGGTGTCATCGTTCAGCTCGCTCTCGACGGCGGCGGCGACCTTGTCGAGCACGAATCGCACGCCGGAGATGATCAATGAATCGATGATGAGCATTGAGCGCTCTGCCGTGAGCCCTGGCGCATGAGCCCTTCAGTGCGCGCGTTCGAGCTTCAGACGGATGTTGACGAAATTGTAGGGCGGCCAGGGACCCGTATATTTGAACGTCAGCTTGTCGTACTGCTGGCCGATTTCCTTGACCCGCGCGTCGAACGCCTGTTCCATCTCGCGCGAGACGAGAAATGCGGCGTTCATGATCATGCGGTCGCCGATCGGCTTGTTCGAGCGCGACGCCACCGAGACGTTGCGCAGCGAGTTGAAGATCTCCGCAACATAGCGCTCGGTGCGCGACTGCAGCGCCGCGTCAATCAACCGTCCGTATTGCATCCGCGCGAAGTAGGTCGAGCCCTTCTGCGACGAGATCTCGCTCTTCAGGCGGCGGATGTCTTCATCTTCGTCCTCGATCTCGCGGATGATCTGGTCGCGGTCCCAGAGCACCTTGAGGCCGAACTCGAACTTCTCCTGCATCTTGTTCAGCACGTCGCTGAACGCGTCGTAGGCCGAGCGCAGCAGCTCCATGATGTCGTCGTCGGTCTTGAACACCGTGCCGAACGACATCGGGATGACGGTGTGC
>JBKPSE010000343.1:0-9252 GCA_046765855.1 Acidobacteriota bacterium
CGCGTGGCCGACGCGAACTCCTCGAGGCCCGCCGTCGATCCGTCCGAACGCAGCGTTCCGGCCATGCGGGTCGCCAGCTCACGCGCTTCCACGACTCCCGAGTTCATGCTCTGCACGCTGACTGGCGCCGCCTGGTGCGCGGCGTCCCCGGCAAGCCAGACGCCGCCCTTGCCGAAGGTCCGCGCGACGCGGCTCTCGAACAGGCCCATCGTGGACCAGTAAATCGCCGTCGGCGGAGCCGCGCACCACGGGGCTCGCGCCGCCATCAGCTGGGCGAGCCGCTCCATCGAGGCCTCGTGTGCTGATGCGTCGTGGATCTGAAATCCCCAGCGGCACCGCCCCGGTTCGAGCGGCCAGTAGACACTCGTCGCGTCTCGATCGAGCATCACGCGGACTTCCCCGGGAAGCTCGCCCGACGCCTCGACTTCGTAGATGGAGAAGATCTGGCCCGAGCCAAGTTCCTCCATCTCGATGCCGGACATCCGGCGCACGGCCGAATCGTAGCCGTCGGCGCCGATGACATAAGCGGGCTCGATCGTCTCGGTTCGTGCGACCACCCATTCGCTGCGCGCAATGGGATAGCCGGTCGCGACCTGTTCCAGCTGCGCGACCTCGGCGCGCGGCGGCACGGCGCCGGCTTCGAGCGACTGCAGGCGATACCCCCAGAGAACGTCGTGCTGGTTCTGGCGCAGCGCCTCTTCGGCGGCCCGCTCCAGCAGGCTTTGCCGCAGGACGAGCAGATACGGATAGTCGGACTCGAGCGCCGAATAGTCGATCTCGGCGCGCCGCTCAGGACCGTCGTAATACGCGACCTTCGTTATCTTCCGCCCGGCCCCGATCAGGCCGCTGGCCAGTCCCGCCTCGTCGAGAATCCGGAGTGTGCGCGGATGGATCGCGAGGGCATAGCTGTGCTGCGTCGTCCGCTGATGCATGTCGACGACGTCCACGCGAACCCCGTGTCGCCGGAGGAACAGCGCTGCCATCAGGCCGACTGGGCCGGCGCCGACGACGAGGACCTCCGGGGCGGAATGTCGAAGCATCGATTCGTGTCCTCGCGCGCTAATCCATGTTCGCGAGCTGCGCGAGGATCGCGTCGATGGGGGCCTTCGCGCATGTGAACATCGGCGTGTCCCGTTGCGTACTGAGGCTCGCCTCGGTGTAGCGCAGCCGGCCTACCAGATCGACGAACTCCTGCGGATAATCCGAGTCGAAGGCGACGACGAAGTCCTGGTCGTCGATCCCGAAGCTGTAACTCGAGTTCAGGCTGACGCCCTTGAACGGCGCGGACGCGGCGATGTGCTCGTCCATCATCCCCTGCCGCGCGTGGGGCGACAGCCGGTACCAGGATCGCGTCTTCGTGAAGGGATACACGAACAGAAACTTCCCCTGTCCTGGCAACAGCTCCAGGCCTTCTCCGGCGCCCTTCGATTTGTTGATGTATTCGGAGCGGCGCTGCATCGACAGGAAACTGTGCACCTGCGACAGGTAGGCACCGAGCTGCGATCGCCGGATGGTGGCCTCCATCGACTGAAAGCAGAGAGGGTCGAAGGCGATCCGCCACAGCATGAAGTCGACGCCGGCGCGCAATCCGACGAGCGAGTAGGTACGCAGGATCAGGTCGTCGGACGATTCCCACTTCCGCACGAGCTCGATGAATTCGGTTCCCGCCGCCCGGCGCTCGTGCGCCGGAAGCCGGCGGAACAGGGGATCGAGCTGATAGAACGAGTAATTCAGGAATTGGCGGCGCTGTCTGTCGGGGACCTTGCCCGTGACAATCCCGGTGGGATCGAGGTCCACGGAGGGGCCGCGCCGCGGCGGCGGGCTGCTATCCCCCGAAGGGTGCTCCGCGCTCATCGAGGCGTCCAGTAGTCGGCCTTCTCGGGAATCACCCAGCGCACGCCGCCCCTTGGATTCTTCCGGTCGCCGGTGAAACGCGGAATCAGATGCACGTGCAGGTGCATCACGGTCTGACCGGCGGCAGGGCCCTCGTTGATGCCGATGTTGAATCCAGCCGGCACGTGTGATCGCGTCGTGTGCTCCCTGGCCAGGGCCACCATGGCGAGCAGCCCCTCGCGCTCCGCCGGAGCGGTCTCAAAGAACGAGTGGCCGTGCCGTTTCGAGACGATCAGACTGTGTCCGGGCGAGACCGGATGGAGGTCGAGCACCCAGACCGCATGTTCGTTCTCGGCCAGAATCCGTCCGGGGGAAAGCGTGCACAGCGGGCACTCGCGATCGATCGACGGTACGTCCTCGCAGCCCCAGGGTCCCCAGTAATGGATCTCGTGCGCGTGGAGCGCCTTCAGGATCTCCAGCGCGTGGGTCTTCTCGGCGTTTTTCTTGAGCTTGTTGTTGATCCTGACGCACAGCAGCGTGCCACCCTTGTGGAGGGCGTCATCGATGCGATGATTCGTGTCCGCTTCGCCGCCCATCGCCGATTCGAGTGTCCGCAGGAGACGCAGGGCTCGGCCGTGCTCGCGTCCGAACAGATCGAGACATCGAGCGCCCTCCTCACCGGTGAAGATGTCGATGTCGTCGGGAGCGACACCATCCGCCTCGAGAGCCTGGACGGTGGCACGCACTTCCTCTTCGTTGTCGAGCAGGCCGGTAACGCGGTGGACGAGCGCGAACAGGCGCCCGCCAGCATAGGGGTCTGGATTGACACGCGCCATTGGTCTCCTCCCGGTGAACAGGTATCCGCACGCGAACGGAGACGGGTGCCCTTATATACCAACTCCCTTCCTCGACAAAACAGGTTTCTTAGGACGTCCGTACCCACCGCCACATCTCGCCGAACGTTGCCGCCTTCCCCTGCATCAGCAGCCCGGTGCGGAAGATTTTTCCTGCCGCGTAGACCGCGGCGACGGAGGTGAGCGCGGTCAGGACCACGGCCAGGAGGATCTGCCACGTCGGCGGACCCGGCGGGAGCATGATGCGCAGCAGCATCAGAAAAGGACTGGCCGTCGGGACGAGCGACAGCCCGACCGAAATCGGGCTCTCCGGCGCGTTGATGATCGCGAACCACGTCATCCACGGCAGCATCATGATCAGCATCGCCGGCGTCATCATTCCCTGCGCGTCCTTCAGATCCGAACATGCCGCGCCGATGGTGATGAAGATGGACCCGAACATGAACGAGGCCATGATCAGGAACAGCAGCAGCCACGCGACGTCGGTGGCATGAATGACGTCGCCGTAGCCGAAGCGTCCCGCGGCGATGCTGCCGCCGACGATGTAGATGGACGCGAGCAGCAGCGACACCGCGACGCTGCCGATCAATTTCCCCATCATCAACTGAAACGGCGTGACCGAGCCGATCAGGACTTCGCTGATCCGGCTCATCTTCTCTTCGATGACGCTGTTCAGGAGCTGCGGGGCGCCCGACATCACCGCAAAAAGGAGAATCATCATCATGCCGACGGGAATCGCCATCGTCCGGATCTTGTCAATCGGCGGCGCGGCGCGAATGGCGCCGGCGGCGTCGCGCTGCAACAGGCCCAGCTCCGACAGCTCGACGCGTTTGGTCAGGCGGCTGACGAGCGCGCGATCGAGCGACGCTTCGCGGAAGCGTCGGTTCGTGATCTCCCGGTTGACGACGTTCGAGATCCAGCCCGGGAGGATGCGGTAGGCCGGATGGTTGGAGTAGTAGCGCAGCGGCTCGTTCGCGTCGGGGTCGAGGGCCCTCGCCGGAATCTCGACGAAGGCATAGAGCTCGTCCTTCCGGACGCGATCCGAGATCGCCGCGCGTGCCTGGTCGTCTTTCTCATCGAAGCTCGTGGCCGACGGCAGAAACCGCGGCGCTGTCTGCACGCCGGTGGCCACCACGCCACGGTTCCACTCCTCCGCGGCAGCGGCGATCGCCGGATAGACAACGCCGGTGCGATCGACCACGGCAAACGACCGATCTCTGACGTCGGTCGCGTTGCGCGTGAACTTCTGTACGCCGAGGGCGATGACCAGGAAGATCGGCATCATCATGATGCCGATGATGAACGCCTTGGAATGGGTCAGCGTGTTGAACTCGCACAGGGCGACAATGGCGGCCTTGTTCTTCATGACGCCTCCGACGGGCGCGCGATGCGGACGAAGATGTCGTGCAGCGAGGGGCGCGTGATCTCGAAATGGTGGACCGCGGTCTTCGCCGCCAGCTGCTGCAGGAAACGCTGCGCGTCGCAGGACAAGCGGATCTCCTGCAGCTGCCCGTAGTCGTTGACGGTGTCGACGCCGGGAATGCCGCGGAGAACGGCGGCGCCGGCCGCGGTGCGCAGCCGCACCGTGTCGAATCCGTATTGCGCCTGGATCTCTTCCAGCGTGCCGTCGAGCACCTTCTTCCCTTTGAAGATCATGAAGATGCGATCGCACATCTTCTCCGCGGTCGCCATGTCGTGGGTGCTGAAGACCACTGTCGTCCCGCGCCGCCGCATCTCGAGCACGGCGTCTTTCAAGGCTTCGGCGTTGACCGGATCGAGGCCGGTGAACGGCTCGTCGAGAATGAGCAGCTCCGGCTTTGACACAACGGCGGCGACGAACTGCACTTTCTGCGACATGCCTTTGGACAGCGTCTCGATCTTGCGGTCGCCCCAGCCCTCCATGCCCATGCGCGCGATCCAGTCGTCGATCACCGGATCGAGCTCGGAGATGGTGCGGCCCTTCAGCTGTCCGTAGTAGCGGAGCAGGCGCCGCACCGTCATCTTCTTGTAGAGGCCGCGTTCCTCGGGGAGGTAGCTGACGCGATCGCGCGCCGCCATGCTCGTGGACGAGCCGAGCACGGTGAGCGAGCCCTCGTCGGGGATGAGGATGTTCATGATCATCCTCAGCGTTGTCGTCTTGCCCGATCCGTTGGGGCCGATGAATCCATAGATCGAGCCGGCCGGGACGGCGAGCGTCAAGCGATCGACGGCGGCAACCCCGTTGAAGCGCTTGGATACGTCGGCGAGCGTGATGGCGGTGTTCACAGTGCGCGGCATTGTAGGCGTTTGACAGCTTGTGAAACTTTTCACATCATAAAGGCGGGCGCACTGTTCGCCCTCGATCGAAGCGCAACATTCGATGTAGTCTGTTGGCTTTGACGCTACGCGCGAGAGCCGACAGAGCCCAGATGTCCAGACGATGAGTCAGATTTTCCACCGCAGTACCAATATCTGGTCCCGGGTCAGCGTTCTGGGCGCCGTCGTGTTCGTGGGCTTCCTTGCATGGGTGGTGGTCACGATGTCCTGGTCCGGCTACGTCACCGGGCAAGGCGTGACCCGCGATCAGCCTGTGCAGTTCAGCCATGCCCATCACGTCGGCTCGATGGGCATCGACTGCCGCTATTGCCATACCACGGTCGAGGAATCGGCGTTCGCCAACATCCCGCCGACGAAGACGTGCATGAACTGTCACTCGCAGATCTGGACCAATGCGCCGATCCTCGAGCCTGTGCGCGCGAGCTTCCGTGAGAACCGTCCCCTCGAATGGACGCGCGTGCATGACCTGCCGGACTTCGTCTACTTCAACCACAGCATCCACGTGGCCAAAGGCGTCGGGTGCGCCACCTGCCACGGCCCAGTCGATCGGATGCCGTTGATGTATCAGGAAAACAGCCTGCAGATGAGTTGGTGCCTGGAGTGCCATCGCAATCCGGCGAAGTACGTGCGGCCCAAGGATCAGGTTTTCAACATGGCCTACGAGCGGCCCTCCAATGATCCGGGGCTCGGCGAACGACTGGTGAAGGAATACAAGATCGCGGGACCGCTTCAGCTCACGAGCTGCTCCACCTGTCACAGATAAAGCGTTTATGGATTTTTCCGCCATTCGATCGCGTTTGGCCGGGTCCGAAGGCCGCCTGTATTGGCGCAGCCTTGGCGAGCTGGCCGACACCGCGCAGTTCCGCGAGTACCTGCACCGCGAGTTTCCCGAGCAGGCCTCGCAGTGGAACGATCCAAAGGGACGGCGGCAGTTTCTCAAGCTGATGAGTGCATCGCTCGCCCTTGCCGGCGTGAGCGCGTGCACCAAGCAGCCCCCGGAAAAAATCATCCCTTACGTACGCCAGCCGGAAGAGCTCGTGCCTGGCCGTCCGCTGTTCTTTGCCACTGCGATTCCCTTCAACGGCGTTGCCGCGCCGGTGCTGGTGGAAAGCCACGAGGGGCACCCGACCAAAGTCGAAGGCAATCCGCAACATCCAGCAAGCCTTGGGGCCACCGACGCCTTCGCCCAAGCCGCGATTCTGACGCTCTACGACCCCGATCGCGCCAAGACCGCCCTTTATAGAGGTGAGGTTCGCGGCTGGGGAGAATTCCTGACCTCGATCAAGAACGTGCTCGCGGAGCAGAAGGAGAAAGGGGGCGGCGGCATCCGCTTCCTGAGCGAGACAATCACGTCTCTGACCGCGGCCGAGCAGATTGCGCAGATCCGGCAGGCGTTCCCGCAGGCGAAGTGGCACCAGTGGGACGCGGTCGTCCCCGCCGGTGCCGCTCAGGCGACGCCGCCGATCTACCACTTCGACAAGGCCGACGTCATCGTTGCGCTCGACGCCGATTTCCTGTCCTGCGGTCCCGGCAGCATCCGCTACTCGCGCGACTTTGCGAATCGCCGCCGCGCCGGCATCGACGAGGAGCACGAGCCGCAGCAGGGACAGACGGAAGGTGCGGGAGCAGCAGCGGCGCCGATGAACCGGCTCTACGCAATTGAAAGCACGCCGACGCTCACGGGCGCGAAGGCCGATCATCGCCTGCCCCTGCGAGCGTCCGAGATTCACGCCGCGGCACAGGCGCTGTCCTCCAACGGCGAGGGAGGTCCGTTCTCGAACGGCACCGCGCAGAAATTCCTCGCCGCCGCCGCCAAGGATCTGCAGGCGCACCGCGGCCGCTCGGTGGTCATCGCCGGCGACTATCAACCTGCGGCGGTGCACGAGCTCGCCCGCGCGCTGAATGAATCGCTCGGCAACGTCGGCAGCACGGTCACCTACGCGCCCAGCGTCGCAATCAATCCGTCCGATCAGATCGCATCACTGCGGGATCTGACGGAGGCGATGGGCGCGGGCCAGGTGCAGCTGCTCGTGATTCTCGGCGGCAATCCGGTCTTCACCGCCCCGGTTGATTTGAAATTCCAGGAGAAGCTGGCCAAGGTGCCGCTGTCCGTCTCCTATTCGATGTTCGTCGACGAGACGGCGATGCAGTGCCACTGGAATCTTCCGGAGGCGCATCCCTTCGAGAGTTGGGGCGATGCGCGCGCGTTCGACGGGAGCGTGACGGTGATTCAGCCCTTGATCGCCCCGCTCTACGAAGGACGCACGATCACCGAGGTGCTCGCGACATTCATCGACGCGCAGAACGGCAAGTCCGCGCATGACCTGGTGAAGGACTTCTGGACGCGGGCGCACGCCGGTCAGGTCTCCGGATTGGCCGTCACCGATCCAACCGGCGCGCCATTCAAGAGCGCCGACAGCATGTGGAAGCACGTGCTGCACGACGGGTTCGTGGCTGGCACTGGTGTTCGAGCGCCGAGCGCGGAGGGTCGAGGCCCGCAACGAGGATCGCCAGTGGCGCCCGCCGCCGCGACTTCGGCGACTGCGGCGGCAACGACCGCGCCGCGACCCTCGGCCGCCGACACTCGCCCCTCCGACAGTGGCGGCCTCGAGATCATCTTCCGTCCCGATCCGACCATCTGGGACGGCCGCTTCGCGAACAACGGCTGGCTTCAGGAGCTGCCCAAGCCGATCACAAAAATCACGTGGGATCCGACCGCCTGGATCAGCCCGAAGCTGGCCGCGGATCGGCAGCTCGACGACGGCGATCTGATCGAGCTGCGCTATCGCGGCAACAGCGCGAGGTTACCGGTCGCGATCGTGCCGGGACATCCCGACAACTCGGTGACGGCGTTCTTCGGCTATGGCCGCCAGATCACCGGCCGCGTCGGCACACCGGGTGACGACGAGGCGAAGAACTTCAACGTCTATCGCCTGCGCACCTCTGACGCACCCTACTTCGGCGGCGGACTCGAGATCTCGAAAGTCGGCAAGTACCTCGTCGCGCGCACTCAGGAACACCACCTGATGGAAGGACGCAATCCGGTGCGCGCCACGACCATCCAGGAATACAAGAAGAACGCGGAAGTCATCGCCCACATGGGTGAGACGCCGCCGCGCACGCTGTCGCTGATTCCGGAGTGGGAATACAACGGCTACAAGTGGGGCATGTCCATCGACCTGACGTCCTGCACGGGCTGCGGCACCTGTACGATCGCCTGCCAGGCGGAGAACAACATCCCCGTCGTCGGCAAGGAGCAAGTGGATCGCGGACGGGAGATGCACTGGATCCGCGTCGACCACTACTTCGGCGGCAATCCTGAAGATCCAAACGCCATCGAGACGTATCACCAGCCGGTGCCGTGCATGCAGTGCGAGACCGCGCCGTGCGAGCTCGTCTGCCCGGTCGGCGCCACGACGCACAGCAGCGAAGGCCTGAACGACATGGTCTACAACCGCTGCGTCGGCACGCGCTACTGCTCGAACAACTGTCCGTACAAGGTGCGGCGCTTCAACTTCCTGCTCTACCAGGACTGGAATACACCGAGCCTCGAGCCGCTCCGCAACCCGGACGTCACGGTCCGCAGCCGCGGCGTCATGGAGAAGTGCACCTACTGCGTGCAGCGGATCAACTACGCGCGCATCGACGCCAAACGCGAGGATCGCAAAATCAAGGACGGCGAAGTCGTCCCGGCGTGCGCCGGGGCCTGTCCGGCGGACGCGATCGTCTTCGGCGATCTCAACGATCCGGAATCGCGCGTCGTCAAGCTGAAGAAGCTCGAGCGCAACTACGGCGTGCTCGAGGATTTGAACACCCGCCCGCGGACGACCTACCTCGCCGCGCTGCGTAACCCGAATCCCGAACTGGAACAGGCGCGAGCCGCGCGCACCACCCATGATTAATCCCGACAATGATTAATCCCAGACCTGCGACCTACGCGCCGGCCCCGCTCATCGAGCCGGGACACACCTTCGGCTCGATCACCGACAAGATCGGTGGAGTCGTCCTCACCGGGCGGACGCCTCTCAGCTGGTTCATCGTCGTGTCGATCGGCATGATGCTGATGGGAGGCCTCGGCCTCGCCGTCACCTGGCTGCTGATCAAGGGCACCGGCATCTGGGGCGTCAACATCCCGATCGGCTGGGGCTTCGCGATCATCAATTTCGTCTGGTGGATCGGCATCGGCCACGCGGGAACCTTTATCAGCGCGTTTCTCCTGCTCCTGCGGCAGGAATGGCGCACGAGCATC
>JBKPSE010000344.1:0-7593 GCA_046765855.1 Acidobacteriota bacterium
GATTGGTACTGCGCGATGATCGATACCGGCCGCATCAACGGCTGGCATCGCGATCGCGTGGACGCGCTGTTCGACGAGGCGGTCGCGCTCGAGCCGACGTATCTGCACGTGTACGGCGCGATGGCCCGCTACCTGACGCCCCGCTGGCAGGGAGAAGAAGGCGATTGGGAAGCGTTCGCGGAGCGAAGCGCCGATCAACTCGGCGGACGCGAGGGCTCGGTGGTGTACGGCCACATCGCCTGGCAGATCAGCAAGTTATACCGCGGCGCCGACTTCTACAAAGAGAATCGCGTCTCGTGGGCCCGGGTGAAACAGGGCTTCATCGATCGCGAGGCGCTCTACGGTCACAATCTGAGAAACCTGAACGCGTTCTGCCAGCTCGCCGGCGCCGCCGCCGATCGCGAGACGACGCGAGCGTTGCTCGCGCGGATCGGCGAAGCCTGGGACGCCGACGTGTGGAAAGAGCAGAAGTACTTCGAGGGCTACCGCAAGTGGGCCGCGCAGTAGCGTCGATACGGACGTTCGAACACACAACCCTGCTGACTTCGATCCTGGGATGGGGATGGTGGTTCGTCTACGTGCCGTTCGCGGCACTCGAGACCAGGCTGCTCTGGGAGCAGACGTGGCTGACGTGGACCCGGGGCCGACAGATGATCGGCTTTTCCCTCGCGCACCAGCATCCCGAGCTGCTGCTGCTCGGCCTCCTCGGCGCGATCGGAACGGCACTGTGGGTGTTGACGTCGATGGTGACGCTGGCGCTGCGGCGCAACAGGCTTCTCACGACCGGTAAGGTTCAGTTGTGCCTCGCAGCCGGCACACTCCTCCTCACGCTGCTTCCTGTCGACCGCTGGGTGCTCCGGCTCCGATAACGCCGTCGAACGCACGCCCGGCCAAGGTTCAGACCTGAACGTTACCGGCCGAACTGTCGCAGGTGATGATCGAGGTGGAGGTAGCTCCAGCGAAGCCAGGCCGCCTGCGACAGGCGGCCGAAAACCGGATGCATGGTGGGCCAGGTCGTCTGCGCAGCAAGCCGGTGTATCAACGCTTCCAGCGCGGCGATGTCGGCGGCGAATTCGGTCGGACGGGTGCCCGCGATTTCCTGGTCGACTTCGGGGCGCGTTGGAATCCGTCGCGGCCATTTCACTGGCGCATACAGCGCGATCCACTTCACGACCGTCCGCTGCATCAGTCCGGTTGCCGGACTCGCTGCAGTCTCTCCCAATGCCATGCGGCACACGTCGCTCAGGTGGCAAACCATCTGATGCACGCTCATGCGGCCCCAGCGCCGGTCGCACTCTGGCCCGAGGCAACGCAACCGCCGCAGGATCTCGGCCTTGTCACGCTCACGCGCGAGCGTCTTCATTGCGGTCACGTCCCGAGCAGACGTTCGCCCCCGCCTTGCCGAAACGCATCCAATGCCCGCGCGCGGTTGGCCTCTGCCTGCGCCAGCAGGGCGGCGAACTCCGCCGTGCCGCGCAGCGCATCGAACTGAGGCGCGCGCGCGAGCGTCGGCGCGACGAAGTAGCCGTTCGCGACCGCGCGCTTGAGAGCGACCAGCCCTCGAGCGTGCTCACCGAGATCGCAGAGCAGCCATCCGCTCTGGAATATCGCCTCCGGATCCTCATGGATCGTCTGTGGACCCTGATCGAACGATCGATTCAGCACCTCGTCGACGCGCCGATCCAGCCAGGCGTGCAGGAAGTCGATCCAGGCCTCGAACAGCGGTATGCGATGCGCCTGACGCATCGCCTCGACCCGCTGCCTCGCCTCGTCACGACGTCCCGCCAGGCCCAAGGCGATCGCGCGAATCCCGTCGTCCGCCCCGGCGGTCAAGGTGGGGGTCTCGAGGTCGAGCAGACGGTCCACGTCGCCCGTCATCAGCAGCGTTTGATCGACGCTGGTCGGGACGTTCGGATCGAGACGCCGCGCCTCGGCGTGCGCGGCGATCGACTGATCGAAGAGCCCGCAATACCGGCACGCGTGGACCAGGCCGGCAAAGAGTTCGGGATCGTTGCCGTGCCGCGCCGCCTCGCCGAGCAGACGGACGAGGCCGCGCTGCGCGTGGCCGATATCCGCCTCGAGGTTGGCGTAGAACTTGTGCGCGATCGACAGTCGCGGGTTGAGCTCGAGCGCACGGCGGAACGCTTCCTCCGCACGCGATTCGCTCTGCGGCGCCCCGTCGATGTACTTGCCGATGACGCGATGGCAGCGTCCGAGATGGGCCCACGCCGGAGCGAAGCGCGGATCGATCTCGAGGCAGCGCTGATAAAACTCGCGCGCGTCAGGGAGACCCTTGTAATTCCGCGCCATCTCGTTGCCCCTGAGATACAGCTCGTACGCGCGCGGGTCGTGCGGCACATCCGGAGACGGTGATGGCGTGCCGCTCAACGGCAGCGACAGCGCGTCGACCACGCGCCGGGCGATGTCGTCCTGAAGACGAAACAGATCGCCCATCGAGGATTGCACCGTGAGCGATGCCACCAGCGTGCCGCTCGGCGCTTCCACGAGCTGCGCCGTTGCGCGCAATTGATCGCCGGCGCGCAGCAATGTGCCCATCACGACACGATCGACGTCAGCCTCGGCGGCAACCGTCTTGAGATCCGGCGCCTCCCCAAAGCGCGCCGCGACCGCGCTCGACCGCAGGATCAATGGGCCCGTGCCCGACAACGACGTCGTGATGGCGTCCGGCAGGCTGAAGGCGAGAAAGTCGGTCTCGGGATCGGGCTTCAGCACGCGGAATGGCAGGACGACGACCCGCATCAGCGCGTGGGCGAGCGCGGCCACGCCGCTGTCGTTGACGGCGCGCACGGCACGCAGATCCTCCGCCATGGCGTCAGCGGATTCGCGCCGGTCGGCTGGGCGCTTCGCCAGGGCGCGCCGGATGACACGGTCAACCGCGGCCACAGCCGGCGATCCGGTGAGCGCGGGCGGCTGCTCGTAGCGCGTCGCGTGCAAGATCTCGATCGCCGTGCGGCCGCCGAACGCGGGACGGCCGGCGAGCATCTCGAACAGGATCGCGCCGACCGCGAACAGATCGCTGCGCGCGTCCGATGGCTCTCCTGCCGCCTGCTCGGGGGCCATGTAGCGGGGCGTTCCCAGAACCATGCCGACGCGTGTGAGCCCCGTTTCGGTGTTCAGCGACGCTTCGATGTCCGGCCGCGCCAGCCCGAAGTCGAGCAGCTTGACACCATGCGCGGTGAGGAACACGTTCGACGGCTTGAGATCGCGGTGCACGATCCCCCGTGCGTGCAGCGCGGACAGCGCGGCAAGGATTCCAAGACCGACCGGCACCACCTCCGCGGGACTCATGGGTCCGCGGCGGATGCGCTCGGACAGCACCTCCCCTTCGAGCAGCTCCATCGCGATGAACAGCTGGCGCGTGTCCTCGCCGATTTCATAAATCTGACAGACGTTCGGATGATTGACGCTCGCCGCGGCGCGCGCCTCGCGCCAGAACCGCTTGCGCGCGGTCTCGTCGTCGGCAAGCGCCAGCATCGTCTTGAGCGCGACCTTGCGGTCCAGCCGCTCGTCGCGGGCGGCGTAAACGGCGCCCATGCCGCCTTCGCCGAGCTTGCGCTCGATGAGGTAATGACCGATGCGGGAGTTTTCGGGCAGTCTGTCGGACACGCGAGCGCCGATCATATCCCCACGCCGAGGTCATCACGAGGATGACCGGTCAGTCGCGAATCGCGTAGACGCGTATCTCAGCGATCTGGCTGCCGCGGCGAGGTACGGCGAGGTAGAGGCGGTCTTCCGCGGGCACGAATAGTGCCGTGCGCGCGCCCGCGGCCGTAGCGATGCGCGTAATCCGCGTCAAGCCCGCCTGACGCGCGTCGAGCACGTCGATGAAGCCCTCGCCCCCTGCGACGTACACGCGCTTGCGCTTGGCGTCATAGAACATGTCGTCGGTGTCACCAACGATGTCCGCCGCGCCTGTTTCTCTCCCGGTCGTCGTGTCGTAGATCAGCACCTTCGCCGGACGGCGGCAGCCGGCGAACAGGCGATGACCGTCCTCGTCGAGCGCCATCGGATAGTTCGCCGACGCGGTCGAAACCGGCCACGTCGTGATCAGTTTCAGCGTGCCGCGATCGATCACGGCAATGTGCCGAGCGCCCGGCACGTTCACGTAGACACGCGATCCCTTGCTTTCGAGCTGAAACGATTCCGGATGTCCAGACAGCCGCACTTCTCCGACACGAGCGCCGTCTTCCGACACCGCGGCGATGGCTCCCGAGCCATAACCGACATAGAAGCGGCGTGTCGCCGGATCGAAGCGAACATTGTCGGCGTCGTCGCCGAATGAGACCGTCCGCAGTACGCGGAACGTCGGCCGATCGAGAAGCACGAGATCGCCCGTGCCGCCATTGGCGACGGCGACAACGTTGCCGGCAAGCGGCTGGCCGATGCCCTGCGGTTCGTGGAAACCGGACAGCGAGCGCAGCGCCGTGCCGGCGCGGGTGTCCAGGACTTCGACCGTGTCGTTGCCGAGCGCGGCCACGAACAACCGCTGCTCGGTCGTGTCCATGGTCAGGTGATCGATTCGCCCCTGGAGGTGAGGCATCTGAATCGCCCGCAGCAAGGTCAGTGGTTCATCGGCAGCACTCGATGCAACGAGTATCGAGACCATCGCCACGACCGGGAGTATGCGCCGCATGATCACTCCTCGCCGTCCTCCTCGGACGGTCGAAACAGCGGCCTTCAGGACAGGCCGAACTGCTTCATCTTGCGCCACAGCGTGACGGTGCTGATCCTCAGGGCATCCGCAGCTTTGCGGCGGTTTCCACCGAACCGCTCGAGCGCGCGCTCGATCATGACCCGCTCCTGTTCCTGCAGGTCGAGCGTATCGTCGCTGCTGCGGCCGCGAGCCTTTTGCGTGATCTCCGGCGGCAGATCGCGGACACGGATGTTGGGATGGTTGGCGAGAATCACTGCCCGCTCGACCGCATGCTCCAGCTCGCGGACGTTGCCGGGCCACCGGTAGTTCATCATCGCGGTCATCGCGTCGGCCGACACGGAACTCACGTCCTTCTTCATGCGAGAAGCGGCGCGCACCAGAAAGTGGTGCACGAGCGCAGGAATATCCTCGCGGCGATCGCGCAATGGCGGAACTGTGATGATGAAGGCCGCGAGCCGGAAGTACAGGTCCTCGCGAAACGTCCCCGCATCGACGGCGGCGCGCAGGTCGCGGTTGGTGGCGGCTACCACTCGAGCATGGATTTTGACGCTGCGTTCGGCGCCTACCCGACGGATTTCCCGTTCCTGCAAAGCCCTGAGCAGCTTGGCCTGAAGGGTCGGCGCAATTTCGCCAATCTCGTCGAGGAAAATAGTGCCGCTGCCGGCGACCTCGAACAAACCCGCCTTGTCGCGGACGGCGCCGGTAAACGCTCCCCTCACATGCCCGAACAGCTCCGATTCGAGCAGCGTTTCGGTGAGCGCGGCGCAGTTGATGCTCACGAATGGCGCCGCGGCCCGCGGGCTCTGATCGTGAATGAGGCGGACGATGAACTCCTTGCCGGTGCCGCTTTCTCCGTAGACGAGCACGGTGGTGTCGAGCGGCGCGACGCGCGCCGCCAGCTCCAGCGCATCGCGCATGGCCTGACTGGCGGCGATGAAGTTCTTCGCGGCGGCGTGGCGGTTGATCCGCTCACGCAGAAGGTTCAGCTCGCGTTCACGCCGTTCCAGGAGGCGCTCGCGGCGGTCCAGTTCCTTTGCCCGGCGGCGCACCGCTTCGTGTAAACGTTCGACTTCGTGGCCAACCGTCGCGGACTCGAAATCCCGGCGAATGGCGCCGAGCTCAGCGCCCCAGCTCTCGGCGTCGCGACCGATCGCCAGACAATAGCGATCACCCTGCGCGATGCAGGATAGCTCGCGAAAATACACCTCTTTGGCCAGACACGCGCTGACGAACCCGCTCGCGTAACCGATGAGGGACCAGCATACGGGCGCAGACGTCTTGCCGTAATGATGAACGTGCTGTTCCGCCACGTACGAGTCGTGCCAGACCACTTCCTCCAAGAACCGTCCGGTCGAGGCGTCGTGATCGATCCTGCGGACTTCGACGCGGACGATGCCTTCAAGGGTTTGCAGCACCGCTCCCGCGCGCACGAGCTCCTCGGGATTCCTCCACTCGGATCGCTCTCGCAGGTTGACGGCGTCGTGATAGCCATCGGCGAACCCGAATCGAAGCGCGACCCGTCTCGCCGCTTCGAGTCCGAGCGTATCGATCAATTCCTTTCGCAGGAGCCCCATCGCCGCCGCGCTGAGAATGACGACGCGCTGCTCGTGCAGGCGGATGATGCCCTGATCCGGCCGAAAGTCGAGCAGCTCCGACAGGTGCAGGTTCTGGCGATCACGCGCATCGTCGCGAGGCGGCCGCTTCACTCAGCCACATTGTACGCCGCTCGGTGGTAGCGGTCTGTCAGCCACGAACCGCCGACAGCGTCCACAGGATGAGTTCCAGCACTCCTCGAATGGCACCGGCGATTGGGACGCCGATGGCCAGAATTGCGAACGGCACCAGCAAGACCACGCCAACGGCGCCGCCGATCGAGCCCGTCACCTCACCTATGGTCCGAAGCGCGTTGCGCGGCCGCGACACGTCGAGCAGGCGAGCGTCGCGCGTCTGACCTGGCGCGATGTTCGCTGGAATGGGACGGGCGAGCCCGGGATTCCAGGCCGGAGGGTCACTGGCCGGGAAAGACTCCGCAATCGCCTCGTCCATGGCTCCCTCACTTAGTGGCGCCTGTGGAACCGCCGCAGGGGCAAACCGCGATTGCGGCTCACCTGCCGGACTGTTGAATCTATACATGATGCCTCCTACGCTGCCTTGTGGCGGTCGGGTCCATCGCGTTGAGTCCCGACTGGCTGACGGCTGGTCGCGCACGAGCGCAGGAAGCTGAGTTCGTGCGCACGCAATCCGAATGCTTCGAGCGCGTCCGTCCACAACGCTCTCGCGTCGGCGTGCGGGCATTCGTCGTCACATCGATCGGCCGATGCATTCGACGCCAGCCGGCGCTGGTGCGCCACCATCGCGTCGTGCCACGCCGACAGACGAACAGCCAGGGAGACGGCTTCCGGAGTCCCCATACCTGAACCAATGACTGCATACGGATTCATGTCACACCAGCATCCTGTTGTCCGAACCATTCATGTGTCGCTCCTCCTCCACCACGCATGCGATCTGCCGGCGACTGACCCGCTGCCGCGTCGTTGCCGCGGGCAACCGCCGGACTCACGCTCCACAGCGAATCAGCCGCGAGCTAAGGGACCTAATCCTGAAAAAGACGACGGGCGATGTCGTTGCCGTGAGACACGGTCGCGACACCCCCGTCAGCGAGGCAGGCGCGGAAGGAGGGCAGTAAGTGCAGCAGCATGACCATTGTGTGCAAGAGGCCGACCGAACGATCGGGCTCCGCGGCTACCTGTCTACTGAGCAAGTCACAGGCCATCGGGAATGACGCGAAACATGGGGATCGCGGGGGGCGGATCGATGCACTCCGAAATGGACCATTTCAATGTGAAACCACACCGTCATGATGCCCGCGCCCTCACGTCTCATGCACTGCGGCGCGGGAATTGCCTATGCATTGATGA
>JBKPSE010000345.1:0-5575 GCA_046765855.1 Acidobacteriota bacterium
GTAGAAAATCGCGTGGCTGGTCGACGGCAGCGTATTGCGAATCCACGCGCCCGGTGTGCTTTCGCTCGGGCGGTAGCGCTGCCCGGCAAGCGCATGATAGTCGCCGTTGAACGGCACCGCGCCTTTCTGGAAGATGCGCGCGTTGAGGAAATTGAACTCGAGCTGGCGCCGCACGCCGTTGACGAGGCCGAACCGGTAGCGCGAAATCGCCTGCGAGGCCGAGAACGTCACCGCCGGCGAGCCGCTGGCCGACGCCGCTACCGCTTGCGCCGCGTAGATGTCCCCTGACTGACGATAGATAAAATGTGGCGGCGAGCCCGCCGGGGGCGATGGCGCGTCCAGCGCAACCGGGTTGCCGGCGGAATCGGTCCGGAAGTCGGCAATGAAACGCCCGAAGGTGCCCGGCTCGTTGTTGCGGGTGTCGATCCAGTCGACCTGGATGCGCCCGCCGGCAACCGCAGCCTGCGGGATGATCTGATGCCCGCGGCCCGCATAGTCGCTGACCAGTGCGGGATTGCTCCAGGTGCGTCCATCACGCGAGCTCGAGACGAGGATGCGCGCGTCGTCCGCGTTGGCCGCAAATCCGCGCGCCGACCAGAAGATGTGGAATGCGGCGCCGTCGTGCACGACGCTCGGCATCGAACGCGTTCGAAACTGCACCCCGGCGGTGTCCTGATCGAAGAACATACCGGCCGTGAGCGGCGTCCACACCGCTTTGGCCCTGCTCCAAGTCTGACCCCCGTCCGTCGACCGTGAAAACACGATGGCGTCGCTTTGATTCGTATCCGCGACCTGCCGCCATGTCGCGATCATCGTGCCGGTCGCATCGTCAACCGCGAGATCGACGCCCTGGTTGATGCCCAGACTTTCGCTCAGCTTCTTCGGACCCGACCAGGTCAGACCGTAGTCGCGCGAGAACATGTGGTAAATCTGCGACGACGAGTTGTTGTCGTTGCCTGGGAACAGCGAGTACGCGAAGTGCACGGTACCCTTGGGTATCGCACGGTCGCGAACGGTGATGGTGCCGCCCGCCGGGTCCAGCACCGTCGTCATTGCCGGCTTGTCGTTGAACTTGCCGGGCGTTCCCGAGCCGATCACGCGGCTCTGGTAATACTCGTACGGCTCGCCGTTCTCCTTGTTGCGCTCCAGCAGCAGGGCGAGTGCAAGCGTGCCGCGACCGTCGTTGCGGCTCAATGTGATGTACGACACGAGTCCGAGCCCGGGTACCGTGCGCACGACCGGGTCGGCGGCGCCGATGCCCTGGGGCGTTGTCGGGAATCCGTCGAGCAGACGATCGCGCCACGTGCGCGCGCCGTCGTTCGACATCGAGAGCCCGATCCACGAGTCGCCGAACACCTCGATCCCGCGATAGTCGTTGTTGGCGCAGAGCACGACCCACGGATTCTGCGGTGACACGTCGCACGAATCCTCGTTGCGCTGCTTGTGCTTGGGGTTGCCGGCAAGGGCGGCATTGGGCGCCGGCGGCGTCGGGCCGAGCGTGTTCACGTTGCGACCGGTGACGAAAAACACGTCCGGCGTCTGCGCCCGTGCCTGCACAGCAGACACGACCAACAGCAAAGCACAAGTACCGAGGGCCCAGGCACTCCGGACCGACATTTTCAATTCCACAAAGTCTCCAATCAGGCCGTGGACGAATGGCCTGAATGCGCAGCGTTACCCAAAAGAGGGGGGAGCGGTACCTTACCACTTGCACAGCGTGGGCCGATGCGGTAGATGCAGGATTTCTCAAAGAAAAGGGAAATGCCCGTCACATTGTCTGCCTAATGGGTACCTTTCGAACCCGAGGTCGCCGCGGGAGCGGAATTACTTCGCGGCGGGAGACTTCCGGCCGATCGCGAAGAGCTGGCGGGCGGTCCGGACGTACATGGCTCCGTCCGAGAACGCCGGCGTGGCCATCAGCAGATCGCCCATCGAGTTGACGGCGATCTGTTTGAACTCGCGGCCGGCAGCGGCGACGATGATGTCGCCGTCTTCGTTTGAGAGGTAGATCTTGTCGTCGGCAGCGACAGGTGAGGCGCTGAAACCATCGCCGACAGTCGACAACCGCTGCCGGTAGATCTCTTCGCCCGTTTTCAGATTGTAGGCGTCGAGCAGTCCGTTGTTGGCGAGCACGTACAGGATGCCCTTGTAACTGAGGGGCGTCGGCATGTACGAGCCGCGTCCCGTCTTGCTCCAGACGACGACGTCGCTGCTCGTCTGTCCCTCGCGCAGTGTGATGTTGCCTTGCGCGCCGGGACGGATGGCGAAGATCGGCCGCTCGGGCGCGCGCCCGCTCGCGACCACGAACACGCCGTCGTCGAAGATCGGCGTCGGCGCGGTGATTTTCGAGCTGCCGCCCAGGCGCCAGAGCTCCCTGCCGCTGCGCGGATCGTAGGCGCGGATGAAGTTCGACGCATTGGTCACCAGCACCGGTCCGGCAGCCGTGGACGCCACGGTCGGCGTCCCCCACGACGGCAGCTCTTCACGATCGGTCTTCCAAGCCGTCTCTCCCGTCGCCGCCCTGAACGCGATCAGGAATGAATCGACCTGCGTGTCGACCTGCAGGATGACGAGATCCTCCCAGATGATCGGCGAGCTGGCGGTCCCCCACTCGTACGATGGAATGTCATAGGCGCCGACATCCATGCGCCCGAGATCCACTTTCCACAGGAACCGGCCGGCGACGTCGTAGGCGTGCAGCCCCTGCGATCCGAAGTAGGCGACGACAATCCGCCCGTTGGTGGCGGGAGTGGCGCTGGCATAGGTCGACTTGATGTGGCGCTTCTCGCGCGGCGCGCCGACGTAAGCATCGCGTTTCCAGAGCAGCGTTCCATCGTTTTTGTCGAACGCGAGAATCGCCCAGGTGTGCCGCGAGCGATCCTCGGACGCGGTGCCCTCGCCGTAAAGTCCCGGCTTGAACATCGCGTCCGCCTGACTGCTGATTGCGGTGGTGACGAAGAGCTGATTTCCCCAGACGATGGGACTCGAATGCGCGAGGCCGGGAACCGAGGCCTTCCAGAGGATGTTCGTGCCTTTGGCGCCGTCCCAGGTGTCGGGCAGGTTCGTTCCGTCGGCAATACCAGACGCGCGCCGGCCGCGAAATGATGGCCAGCTGCCCTCGGCCGGCGCGGGGCTGGGTAGCGCGACACGCGCGGACGCCGCGGTCCGCACGATGCGTCGCGCGGGAAGAACGTCCTTGACGTTGACGCCGTCCGGAAGCCAGGTGCTGCGATCGAGGAAGAACTGTCTTCCGCCGCACGGATCGCTGACCGCTTCGAGAACGGTCCATTGCCGATCGCGCCGGATGCGATATCGCGCCGGCTCAGGACAGCCGCCGCGCAGGTTCGGCGCAACGATTTCCACTTCGCCGGGCCCCTGCAGCTTCCACGTCCCTTTGAAGGTCGGATAGCCGGTGCCCTGCAGCTCGAACGCGCCGTCGGGAGCAAAGCGCATCGTGAACTCGCGATATCGGAGCAAAGCCGACGGGACCGATTCTCCGCGCGCCGGCTGCATCGCGAGAAACGCGATCGTCCACGCCAGCGCCATCGTCACAATCGTCGTCATCGTGGCGCCATCCTATCAAACGGCATCAAAGCGCACGGCGTAGAGCGCGATCTCGTCGCCGTGCGGCGACAGCCGGGTCATGCGCGCGAACTGGAAGCCAAGTTTGCCAAGCAGGCGGATTGAGGGTTCGTTGCTCGGACTGACAATCGCCAGCAGCTGTGGAACGCCGAGCACGTCCCGCGCGTAGGCCTTGACCGTCGATGCGGCCTCGAGGGCGTAGCCGACGGACCAGAATGCGGGACGGAACGCGAAGCCGATATCAGGATCGGGGAGCGCGTCGCGCTTGATCAGACCGCAGACGCCGATCGGTTCGCCGCCGTCGCGCCGTTCGACGAGCCACAGCCCGAACCCGTGCACGGCGTAGCGCGTCCACGGTCCGTGCTCGATGTATTCGCGTGCCTGTTCGAGGGTGCGTACGCCGCGATCGCCGATGTGCGCAATGAACGACGGTTCGTTGAGCAGCGCGAGCACGAAGGGGGCGTCGGCCGCCGCCAGCTCGCGCAGCACGAGGCGTTCCGAGGTCAGCGCTGCTCGAATAGCGATGCGCCCCACCAGACGAGCAGTCCCACGACGATGAGCGCGGCCCAGAACAGCAGCGCCTTCGGCGAACCGGACGAGTGCTGGATGCCGAGCTGACGCTCGAGCAGGTCGATCCGATCCTTCGCCTCCTTCAGGCCGAGGCCGGTCCGCTGGCGCAGTTCCTTGATTGCGTCGATCTTTCGGCGTTCGCGGACCAGCGCCTCGATATCGGGAGGGATGTCGTTCGAGATCGTCAACCGTGGTCCTTCATCCCGAATCGCGCCGCGGTATCCCCCATGAAGTCGATCTCGATCAACACGGCAGGCTCGTTGCCGTTGACCCATCCCTCGTGCCCCGGTTCGATCGCCACGACCTGCGGCGCCGTGAATTCGAGCGTCGTGCCGTCGGCGTAGCGGATGCCGATACTGCCGCGGGCGATGAAGCCGACGTGTGCGTGCATGCAGAAATCGGTGCCGACCGTCTGCTTCATGTGCGTGGACCAGCGGAACCCGGGTTGATAGATCACGCGCTTGACGCGGCCGCACCCCGCCGGCGCGACGTCCACCTGCGCGCCGTTCAATTGTCGCGTCTCGGCGCCGGGAATCGGGGCGAGCAGCGGATCGGTCTGGCTCATGCGGACCTCACTTGAAGGATGCGGGCTGCTTCTTGCGCCACTCGTCGTAGCGGAGGCGCAGCGTCTTCACGGGATTGAGATTCTCTCCCTCGTGGATCGCGTTGGCGCCTTTGTCGGGCTGCGCCACGCGCAGGAACATCGTGTAGTTGCCGTTGTTGTGCGAGTCGCCGCTGGTATCTGTCTTCTCCGCCATCAGAATGTAGGCGACGTGCGCGGTCTTTCCGTCGCAGGGGATCTTCGAGGCCGAACCGTCCGCCGCGGGCGACGGACACGAGCAACGGCTGTCGCCGCCGGACGCGTCGGCCGCTTCCATTGCCGCCATCACGCGATCGGTGATCGCGCCGGTCGCGCCGACGAATGCCTTGACCGCGTTGGGCACCACGTCGTTGGGCCGCAGGATGTTTCCCTGGATCGAATAGAAAATCTCGGTGTTCGGGACCTGTCCGTGCACATCCTGCGACACCTTGCCGTTCGCGCTGCCCGAGAAACCTGCCGCCCGTCCCTGGAGATCGACGATGCCGAACTGCCGGCTTTGATACGCCGGATCCTTGCTCAACATCTCGATGATCGCCGCCGGGTCGGTCCCTTTGCGCAGTTCCTCGAAGACCAGCATCTGATTCTGGTGCGTGCGATCGACAGCTGCCTGGCACGCGGCGACGCCTTTGCCGGGCACCACGACCGCCTGGACGCCCGGCAGGAACATGTCGTCGCCGTTCACGCACGTGGCCGACGCGATCACGACGCGTCCGGTGGACCGGTCGACGGCCACGACCGACCATGTCGCGCGGGCCGTCGCCGGCACCGCGAGGGCGAGAAGAAGCAACGCGAGCAGTCTGCGCATGGGCGCGATGCTAACAG